>JAAYZY010000256.1 GCA_012514615.1 Chloroflexota bacterium
AACCGCGGGACAGATAGCCCGTGGGCAGCGTTCTTCCAGATCCCCGAAGAGGTGAAGGCGGGGGGCGAGACGGAGATCAAGGCCTGGGCGGCGCGGCAGGTGAAGGCGTACTACGAGGGGCGGGCCGCGGCTGGGATGAGCTACAACGTGGGCGACGTGGTGCAGCAGTACAAAGACCTGGCGGCCCAGAAGAGCCTGCAAGAGAAGGTGGGGACCGACGCCCTGGCGCAGCTGGCGGCTGAGGGGATCACCGTGGACCAGAGCGTGCTGGCGCAGGCGCTGGGCAAGATCGACTACACGGCCATGGCGTCGGGCGTGTCGGGCGGCTTTGCCACGGCCTGGGCCGACCAGGACATCTGGGCAGAAGTGGCGTCCATGAAGGAGGCCCACCGCAAGGAGCTGCAGGCGTCGGGCGAGCGGGCGGGGCAGGACATTGCCAGCGGGGCGCTGAAGGCGCTGGGGGAGACGGACTTCTTGGGGCGCATGGCGGAGATGGTGGCCCCGGAAGTGGCCCGGATTCTGCGGCCGGCGGGCAGTGGGTACCAGGAGTAGGCCATGGCTCTGACGATCGGCGGTTCCACCGTGGCGGCGCCCAAGGCAGAGGACGGGTGCACTGAGGGGCGCATCCTGGTGGGCAGCCAGGAGCGCAACCTGGACGGCGGCATGAGCGAAGACCTGTTCGCCTGGAAGCGGACGTGGACGGTGCACTGGGCCCTGATCTCCGATGCGCAGGTTTCGGCCATCGAATCGGCCATTGCCGGGACGCCGCCGCTGGCGTTCGGGCCGCTGTATGGCGGCTCGTTCTACGTCATGGTGCGCTCATTCAACAAGACGCCGGTCTACGTGCGGGCGGGCACGGTGTGGAACGCCACGCTGACGGTGGAGGAGGCGTAGGGTGGCCCAGTCTACGGCGGGCACCAACCTGGCCGCCACGGCCGCCGCGGCGGGGCGCAAGCCGGCCTGCCAGGTGGTGGTGGACTGGACGCGGGCTGGCTGGGGCTCGGAGGGGGCCTGGGTGGACGAGACGGCTTACGTGCGGAGCCTGCAGCTGGACCAGCGGGCGGCGGACCTGCGGGGCAAGGGGGTGGCGATCCTGGGCAACTCGGCGGCGGCGACGGGCCAAGTGGCGCTGGACAACAGCACGGGGCGCTTCAGCCCCCACAACACCGGCGGGGCGCTCTACCCCTACATCCGCGACGGGCTCATGGTGGGCGTGCCGGTGCGGATCTACCTGGGCTTCCACCATGGGGCGACGCCAGAGCGCCTGGTGCAGTTCAGCGGCTACATCGCCGAGCCGTCGCTGCAGGCCAGGGGGGGCGTGGTGACGCTGCGGCTGCGGGACCGGGCCTGGGATCTGGAGCAGGGGAGGCACTCCAGCGTGCTGTACATGCCCGGGACGCCGGAGGGGTACAGCGGCTACCCAGACGCCTACATCGGGAGCTGCTGGAGCTGATCCCGGCGGCCAGGCGGCCCAGCAGCGATCTGGACCGGGGGCTCTACCCGCTCACCTTCGCCTGGCTGGACGACGAGACGGCCTGGGACGAGATGAGCAGTGTGGCGGCCACCCAGGGCGGCATGGTCTGGTTCAGCAAGGCGGGGGTGTTGACCTTTCGGGATGGCGCCGCCTGGGCCGCCAACACGGTGAGCCAGCACACCTTCACCACGGGGACCGACCTGGCGGAGGCCTGGCGGGAGACGGACATCTGGAACCACGTGGTGGTGCGGTGGGGCGGCGGGCGGGTGGCCCGGCTGACGGAGCTGTGGGCGCAGAACGAGACGCTGCTGCTGCGGCCGGGGGAGGTGCGGGCGGTGCGGGCCCGCTTCAGCCAGCCGGCCTACGCCGTCTCCTCCCCAGTGGCCGACGTCGACTACAAGGCGACGTTCTACGACGGCAGCGAGGGGACGGCTTCGTTGGGCGTTTCCGCCACGGCGTACGCCCAGCGGGCGACGGTGACGCTGACCAACGGAGGGGCGCGGCCGCTGTACGTGACGCGCTTGCGCTTGCGGGGCTGGCCGGTGGACTTCCAGGACGAGGAAGAGGCGGAGGCGGAAGACGCTTCAAGCATCGGGCGGTACGGGCGGCGGACGCTGCCGGTGCGGATGCTCTACGTGCAGAGCAAGGGCCAGGCCGAGGCAGTGGCCGACTTCCTGCTGGCCAGGTACCGCTCGCCCCGGGCCACCTACCGGTTGACGGCCCGAGCCATCCCCTGGCTGGAGGTGGGCGACCGGGTGACGGTGAACATCGCCGCCACGGGGCACAACGAGGACTTCTTCATCGTGGGGCTGGGCACGGCCTTCGACGTGGGGGGCGGGTACCGCCACACCTACGAGCTGCTGCGGTGCAGCGACCTGCTGCCCTACAGCGACTGGTTCGTGGTGGGCGCCACGGCCTACGGCGCGGCGGGGAGGTGGTTCTACTG
>JAAYZY010000257.1 GCA_012514615.1 Chloroflexota bacterium
CCCCCCTGCCTGCCCTTGCCCCCGACAGGCCGAACGCGGCTTGCGCCCGCCCCTTCCCGTGGTATAATTCTTGCACCCCTTCGCCTGGCGGAGGAACTCGCGGCAAGGAGCCCCATGGAGAACCAGACCAAGGACTACTTCCACAGCCAGGGCACCGTCGCCACCTGGTGGTACCCCGAACGCCCCGACTACGCCCTCT
Source organism: Chloroflexota bacterium (assembly GCA_012514615.1). The sequence goes on from JAAYZY010000257.1 coordinate 200, forward strand.
ACACCCACTTCGTGGAGCAGTTGCGTTGGGTGGTGGACCAACAGCCCTGGGCCGGCCAGCGGGTGCTGGATATCGGTACAGGCAAGGGGCGCTTCGCGGGGAGCTATGCCCTCAACGGCGCGCAGGTATGGGGCATGGACATCTCCCTGGAGATGCTGGGCCTGGCCCGGGCACAGATGCAAGAGGCGGCCGCCGACGTGCGCCTGCTCAACGGCGACGGCGAACAACTGCCGTTCGCCGATGCTTGCTTCCACGTCGTCTCGTGCCTGGAGACGATCATGCACGTGCCGCACCCCCAGCGTCTGCTGGCGGAGATCCGCCGCGTGCTGCGCCCAGATGGCGTCGTGGTGCTGAGCTTCACCAACCGCCGCCGGCTCAACGCCCTGCTGCGCGCGCCGATCCGCCTCTACCAACGTCTGGGATGGTGGGAGCCAGCGCCGCAAGCCCGCATCCTGTGGACCTACACCCCAGAGGAGTGCCTGCAGCTCTGCCAAGAGGCCGGGTTGCAGGTGGTGAATCTGCAGCCCCAGGGCCTGCTCCAGGGGAACGCTCGCCTGCCGCTGCCCGGCGGCTACTCGCTGCCGCTCTTCCCCCGCGCCTTCGCCGACTGGTTCCTGACCCGGGTGGAGCCGCGCTTGCGCCGGAGCTTCTTGCGCCGCTTCATGGGCACCCTGAACGTTGTGGCGAGACCCCAGCCCCGGGCTGGGGAGAGAGTGTGAGAGAGACCGCCTGATGGCTACATCGCAGCAATCGCGCATCCTGGCCCGGCGAATGGCCAGGCCCTTGGCCCTCACCGCGCTGGGCGTCCTGCTGCTGGCGCTCGCTTCGTGCACGCCGGCTGCCCCTACGCCCGCGCCCACAGCCACCCCCTTGCCGCCCACAGCCACCCCCCTGCCGCCCACGGCCACGCCCACCGGCACCGCCACCGCCTTGCCGCTGGAGCGCCCGCCGGCCACCCCGGCCCCCGTGGAGACGGTGGCTGTCTTGGCCAGCCCCGCGCCGGGGTCGCTCTCTGTGCTCTACGCCATGTCCGACAGCGGCAACACTGACTGGCGCAGCCTGAACCCAGCCTTCGGGCCGGTGGGCAGCGCGGTGCGGGTGCTCTGGGAGCAGATCCACCCAGCGCCGGGCAAGTTCGACTGGTCGCGCATCGACCGCTACCTGGAGACAGCCGCCTCGCAGCGGGTGCGCTTGCGGTCTGGCGAAGAAACGGCCAAGCCTCTGCTGCTCTCGGTGGGCATCTACAGCGCCTGGGCCCCCAACTGGGCCTACAACCACTACGATCACGCCCCCCAGTGGGTCTACCAGGGCCTGAAGCAGCCCACCTTAGGCGGGCGCCATGTGGGCTACCTGCTGGAACCGGAAGGCTGCACCCCCACGTCGGCCCCCCTCTACGACAACGAGCAGTATCTGCAGGCCCTGCGGCAGATGATCTTGGCTCTGGGCCAGCGCTACAACAATGACCCCCGACTGACCGGCGTGCTCATTGCCAACGGCATCGACGACGAGACCCGGGCCATCGTGA
>JAAYZY010000258.1 GCA_012514615.1 Chloroflexota bacterium
ATGTCCAGGATCGCTGCGGTACCCTGTGGGGTCGGCCCGTCGTCGAAGGTGAGCGCCACTAGCGGCTGCTGGGTATCCACCCGGGTGACCAGTTGACCCATGAGCTGGAACTGGCGCGCCTTGCTGACGCGCCAGGCGCCGAAGGTCACGCTGGGCAACACAACCAGGGCCACCAACGCCACCCGCAGGGCCAGCCCTCGACGGACTGCCGCCGGGTCGCGGGCCCCTCGCCACAGCGCCAGGGCCGCCGCGCCAAGCGCCAGGGCAACCACCAGAACCAACGCGACGTCAATCACCGCGGCGCCTCCTGCCCACCACAGCCGCCCTACCCCTGTGGGTGCTGCAGTTCATCCCAAGCCTGAAAGGCCCGCCGTTGATGGGGGATGACAATGGAGCCGCCCACCACCAGGCCGATGGCCATGGCCTCTTCGAACTCCGCGTTGCTCACGCCTTCGTCGTGGCAGCGCCCCACGTGGTACCTCACGCAGTCGTCGCAGCGCAGCACAAGCGAAGCCACCAGCCCCAGCAGCTCCTTGGTCTTGGTGGGCAGCGCCCCCTCGCGGTAGACCTGCGTGTCGAGGTTGTAGAAGCGTTTGATGTCCCGCTGGGCGTAGCGCATCACCAGGTCGTTCAGCGCCGCCCGCTCTTCCTGGAACGCATCCATGATCCTCTGGCTCATCCTTGCGCCCTCCGCCGGCCGTGGTGTGTGCGGCCCATTGTAGCGGCAATCGCCGCAATCGGCAACGGAGGGAGGTCCGACGAAGATCACTCGCTTGTGATCTCCGTCTGACCAGGGCGACGCCGCTCACGTGATGCCTCGTACAGCAGCAGGGCAACAGCAGTCGCTGTGTCTGGCCCCCGATTGAAGTGCAGCTGTGGGCAGACAGGGATATGGACGGTCTTGTTGCACATTGCCTGAAGCAGAGGGGGCAATGGTAGGTCGGTATGATTGATGAGAAAGACCATGTGCCGCGCATAGCAGGCCGCCTGGAAATGGGTCGATGAGCACTGGGTAGTCTCCAGACCAACTACAACCATCCGGCTGTCGCGCTTCCACTCGAAGAAGGCATCCCACGCGCACCGGGCAAGTTTCTGAGAGAACACCGCGCCCATGCTGGCCTCGAGACAGCAGGGATCGTGGACATCGATCGACTCTGTGAGCAGGATGAGCCCATGAGCGCCAACAGCATCCATGGTACGCAGAACCGTTCCTACGGCGTGCGCATCTTCGTCACCAGCAAGCGCCACCCACCGTCCTTCACCTGCAGCTACTACATCGCTCAGTGATCTCCAGCGTTGACGAAAGATGGCGGCTACATAGTCACGCCGCCCGACATCGTAGCAGATCCCACGGAAGACATCCCTTGAGACGGCATAGCATGGCGTCCCCACCTCCCTCTTCTGTCTCAGGATCATCTCGTTCACGAAGCTACTCCTGGCCGACAGCTCGGGCGACCAGACCATGAACTCAACATCAGCCTGCTTTCGTGTCAGTGATACAAACAGCCTACTACCCTGGATGAAAGCCAACCCTGTCCGCTCACACGCCTCACGCGTCTGCAGGTCTAGGGCTAGCCTGACGATCGGATGCTCAGCATCCCGAATGAAGCTCTCAGGCTTTTCGAGACCCGTGAGCCCGATGTATCCATAGCCCATTCCGTGTCTCTCCCGTTAGTTCGGTTTGCCTCACATAGAACAGAAGAGCGCCCGTTCGCCGGGCGCTCTTGGGTACGGTGTTGGCTCTGGCGGGCTAACCCTCGAAGAAGGGCAGCTCTTCGCTATCCCACCAGGTGCGGTTGGCAGTGAGGTACTCCAGGCTGCCTTGGATCCAGGCGTAGTGGCGGTTCTCTTCCCGAGCCAGGATCTCGTACGCCTCGCCAGCCTTGGCGTCCGAGGCGGCCTTGGCCAGCTCCGCATACATATCGTGGCCGCGCTGCTCGAAGCCCAGGGCCATCTCCATGGCCGCCACGTCGGTGGCGAACTGATCCACCAGGCCATCGGTTTCCTTCACCGCAGGGAAGAGCAGCGGCACGCCCTGCGCCGCCTTGGGGAAAGGATTGGGGCCGGCGATATCCA
>JAAYZY010000259.1 GCA_012514615.1 Chloroflexota bacterium
CGCCCAGCTCCTCGTCGCACCAGCGCAGCAGCTTCAGGTCGTCTTCCAGAGGGTGCTCGCGATCCCACTGGGTGTAGTCGAACTTCTCGATGCCCGCCTGGCGCTGGGGGCTCCAGATCTCCACCACCCAGCCGAAGACCCCCATCTGGTCGTAGAGCCAGTCGTTGAAGGTGCCGGTGATGACCTGGCGCGGGTGGTAGCGGAAGTCATGGTAGACAGAAATGGCCGGGTAGCCGGTGAGCTCAGTGCCCTTCTGGCCGATCTTCTGGAACGTCCACAAGTCCTCGGCCGGCATCGTCTCGTCTGGCTGGTCGCCGTAGGGGCGCAGGAGCACGCCGCTGGTGGTATGGAAGGCGACGCCGCCGGTGATGTTGCGGTGCTTGGCGATGAAGTCCACCGTGGCCCGGGCTTCCGGCTCCGAGGTGGGGTAGGGGCCGGCGCCATCCTGCTGGTAATCCTGCCGCCAGTGCACCGGGAAGTTGCGGTTCAGGTCCAGGCCCTCTTTGTTCTTGGGGGCGTTGATGGTGAGGCCGTCGTAGTTCTTGATGCGCCCTTCTTTCAGCAGGCGGTAGTACTGCCCACCGGTCTCGGTGGGGTCGCGGCGGGTCAGCAGGCGCGGCTCCTCTGGGCAGACCTTCCAGTTACCGTTGGGGTCGGGGATGCGCATGAGCAGCATGCGGCCATCGCCATCCACGTCCTGCACCTCCAGGCCGTCCAGCGGCTCCTCGTCGTAGGGGTAGGGCCGGGTGCTGGAGCGGATGACCTTGGGTTGGTCGGCCAGGGCCCACTCGGCGCCGTCGGGGTTGACCCTCGGGCAGATGTAGAAGGCCCGCGTGTCCAGGCAGCGGGTCACCTCCGGGTCTTGGCCGTAGCCGGTCACCAGATGGCGCAGCAGGTAGAGGCAGGTGCTGGAAGGGGAGAGCTCGGTGGCGTGGATGTTGCCGTCTACCCACAGGGCGGGTTTCTCGTCGTCCGGGCCGGTGTCGAAGTTGGTGGCCGTGACCACCCAGATGTCGCGCCCTTCGTAGCTCTGGCCAATGCTCTGCAGGCGCAGGAGGTTCGGGTGCGCGGCCGCCATGTCGCGCACGATGGCGGTCAGGTCCGCGTAGCGGTAGTAGGTGTCGAACCGCAGTTCCGTCATGGGGCGTCCCTCCGTTGGTGAGATGGCAGTTCCGGGCCATGAGTCTGCTGGCAGCCGAGCATGGCCGCCAAGGCAAGTGTACCACTACCGCTGCTGAGGCTCAAGTTGTGGGGAGGAGGGAGGGGCCCGGCGGCCCCTCCCCGACGGCGCGCCGCTACCCCAACAGCGGCAGCAGCACGTGCAGCACGATATCCGCGCTGAAGTGCGCGGCGATGGCCATCTCCAGGCCCTTGCGCCAGTAGAGCCAGCCAGCGGCCACGCCCAACACCCCGTTCAGCACCACAGCCCGCAGCACCACCATGGGCGTCAGAGGGACCAGGGCCGCCGTGGCCGGCAGGTGCCCCAGCCCGAAGAGCACCGCCGCCGCCACGATGGCCGTCCACATGGCCGCGGCGGTGGGCCGACCGTCGGGGCTCTTCCACACCCGCCCCAGCAGCCAGGCCAGGGCCGAGAGGAAGAAGAGACGCAGGAACAGCTCTTCGCTGATGCCGCCGTAGAACGAGGCCAGCAGACCTTTCCAGGCTGGCGGTTGCGCCGTCCCGGCATCGATCCCGCCGGCCACCAGCGACTGGGCGAAGACCAAGACATCCAGCAGGATGATGAGGACGGCGCTGCCCACGCCCAGGGGCACAGCCCAGCGCCACAGGTCACCCCGGCGGCGGGGCAGGGGCTGCCCCCGCAGCCAAGCCTCCAGCACCGGCACTTCCAGCCCCACCTGCCGGGCGAACCACAGACCCGCCATCACCGCCACCGCCAACAGCACGCCGTTCTGCACCACCGAAAGCAGCAACAGTTGCCAGGCTGGGATAGGCGAAATGGTCAGGTCGGTGGCGGTGACGTGCAGCGAGTAGGGGATGACCGCCAACACCCCCACCATGCCTGCTAGCCACAGGATGGCCGCCTCCAGCCAGAAGACCTGTTTCTCCGATCGTGCCGTCGCCATCGTTGTACTCCTTCCAAGAAAGATGCCCCAGCAAGCTAGCTATCGGCTGCCGTTGGCGGCTCAGACACCAGGTGGGGCGCCACGCTGCTGAGGGCTGTGGCGCCCATCAACCCTCCCAGGTTCATGGTGTCCACGGCGCTGGAGGGGACGATCACCAGCGCCCCCTTCTCCTTCAGGCCCTCGAAGAGCATGTTCATGGCCCGCAAGTGCAGCGCGGTGGGGTTGTCGTGGTAGGCCAGCGACGCCTGGCGGAAGCTCTCGGCGATCTGCATCTCGCTTTCGCCTAGGATCACCCGGGCCTGGCGCTCCCGTTCGGCCTGCGCCTGGCGAGACATGGCGTCTTCCAGCGCCTCGGGGATGACCACGTCGCGGATCTCCACCGACTGCACGGTGACGCCCCAAGGCGTGGTGCGCTGGTCGATGATCCGCTGCAGGTCGGCGTCCATCTTGGCCCGCCCCACCAGGATGCTGGCCAGGTCCATCTGGCCGATGATCTCCCGCAGAGCGGTCTGGGCCGCCCAGGCAATGGCCGTCTGGTAGTTCTCCACTTCCAGGGCAGCCTTCTCGGCGTCCCACACCAGCCAGAACAGCACCGCGTCCACATCCACCGGCACGGTGTCTTTGGTCAGCGTCTTCTCGGCGTTGAACGGGGTAACCATGACCCGATGGTCGATCCACATGGGGATCGTATCGACAACGGGCACCACCCAGAACAGGCCCGGGCCCCGCAGGCCCACGTAGCGGCCGAACCGTAGGACCACCGCCTTCTCCCACTGGTTGGCCACTTTGATGGCAAACAGGAGGTACAGCGCCGCCAGGGTGCCCACGGTGGCCACGGCCAGCGGCCAACCCCAGTGAACACCCGCTGCGGCCAAGACGATGGTCAGCAGCGTGGTGATCAGGGTTGCCACAAAGAAGGCCGTCAGCGAGACGCCGTTCACCGCCCGCGTCTCGGCAGGTGGTTTCTGCTGCGGGCGAGGCTTCTCCTCACCCTCCGGTTTCTTGCCCTTGGAAGCCGCCATCAGGGCTGCATGCATGGTGTTCCTCCCTCCTTACTCGTCTTTTGTCTGCCTCGCCGGGGGCCGTCCCCGGTAGGCCGCTGCCACCGCAACCTGGACCTCCGTCGGGTCGTACCCCTGGCGCTCTGCAGCTGCCACGAACTGGGCCGCCATGGCCCGCAGTCGCTCAGCCCGCATCTGCCGCAGGTCTTCGGCGGTGAGCCGCTGGGTGATGAAGGTGCCGCGCCCCTGCTGCGTGCTGATGACCCCTTCTTGGTCCAGAATGGCGTAGGCTCGAGCCACGGTGTTGAAGTTGATGCGCAGGTCGGCCGCCAACTGCCGCACCGTGGGCAACTGCTGCCCAGGCCGCAGCGCGCCGGAGAACACCCCCTCCTTGATCTGCTCCACCAGTTGGGTGTAGATCGGGGCCCCACTTTCCAGATCCACCGCGATCGGTACGTTCACCCCCTGCCCCCTGAAATGTACGAAACACTCTAGTACAATTATACACCCACCGGCCTTCGCTGTCAAGCCTCACCGCTGGCAATCGGCTGACCGTAGCCTGACATCCGCCTCCCGTTTCGCCCCCTGTCTGACGCCCATGCCGGGGGTCTGGCCCCCTACCCCGGAGGCCCATGCAAGAGACTTGACAGGCGCGTGGGCCAGTGTTAGAATACCGCCACCGCTCCCCCTGCGCAGCGCTCTGCCTATCGCGGCCCCGCCCCCACACAGAGAGGGCGCGGATTGGGCGCGGCGAGGGAGCCCCATGACGGTTGATTCGGAGTCAGCTACTCTTGCAGGCGGAGGAGATCCCATGCTCAAGGCGCACCCCCGAACGGAGAACGTCTTCACCGAAAACGGCAAGCCCATCGTGGCCAAAGTGCCCCACCTCAACGGCGACTACCTGCCCG
>JAAYZY010000260.1 GCA_012514615.1 Chloroflexota bacterium
CCGTGCGCACGGACTCACCCGTGTTCGTGGAAGAGCATGTATTAGAAGCCGCCGGCATCACCCCTGAGCCCGAGATCACCACAGAAGAAGGCGCCAGCCAGCGAGGGGAGGACGACGAAGGGGACCTCGCCGCCTTCCAAGAGTTGATGGATGACCTGGACTTGGGCTTCCTGGATGACGAGGACGCCGTCTCGTCCTAGCGTGTTGCTGCCTACCATCATCCAATACACAGCGGCCACAGACAGCGTCGGCTCGGCCCATCCCGCAAGCCGGGGCGGGACTGCCGCTCAGTGCGGGCCCTATAGCCCAGGAACAGACGCCCATGGAACACGAACAGACCCTTGAGCGGCTGCTGCCGCAGAACCTAGAGGCCGAAGAAGCGGTGCTGGGGTCCCTGCTCATCGACCCCGACGCTGTGATCCAAGTAGCGCCCTTCTTGCAGCCAGAGGACTTCCACCGCGAGAAGAACGCTTGGGTCTACCAGGCCATTCTGGATCTCCACGAGCGACGCGAGCCGCCGGACTTCGTCACCGTCTGCGATGAGCTAGACCGCCGGTCGCAGCTGGACGAGGTGGGCGGACGGGCCTACATCACCTCGCTCATCAACGCCGTGCCCACGTCCATCCACGTGGAGTATTACGGCCGCATCGTGGAGCGCACCGCCACCCTGCGCCGCCTCATCCAGGCCGCCGGGCAGATCGTCCAGATGGCCTACGACGAGAGCAAGGATGTGCGGGATGTAGTCGACCGCGCCGAGCAACTCATCTTCAGCGTCTCCCAGCGACAGATTCGGCGCGACCTGACCCCCATCCGCCAGATCCTCACAGACTACTCCCACCGCATCGACGAGCTCTACCGTCACCAGACCGAGTTCATCGGCATCCCCACCGGCTTCGTGGACCTGGACCACTTGCTTGGGGGCATGCAGCGTTCCGACCTGCTCATCATCGCCGCGCGGCCTGGCGTGGGCAAGACCAGCCTAGCCCTGGCCATGGCCGAGAACGCGGCCATGCGCCACGGGGTCCGGGTGGCCATCTTCAGCCTGGAGATGTCCAGCGAGCAGTTGGTGGCCCGCCTCATCGCCTCCCAGACCGGCATCAACTCTCAACTGCTGCGCACCGGCAAGTTCAGCGATGACGACTGGCAGCGTTTCGCCCATGCCACCGGCGTCCTCTCCGACACCGCCATCTTCATCGACGACACCCCGGGCATCTCCGCCACCGAGGTGCGCACCAAGGCCCGCCGCCTCCACGCCGAAGAGGGCCTGGACATGGTGGTGATCGACTACCTGCAGCTCATGCGCAGCGACAGCCGTTCCGAGAACCGCGTCCAAGAGATTGCCCAGATCTCCCGCTCGCTGAAAGAGCTGGCCCGCGAGCTGGGCGTGCCGGTCATTGCCCTGTCGCAGCTCTCCCGAGCGGTGGAGCAGCGACAAGACAAGCGCCCCATCCTCTCGGACCTGCGGGAGAGCGGCGCCCTGGAACAGGACGCCGACGTGGTCATGTTCATCTACCGCGACGACATGTACAACGAAGAGTCGCCCCTGAAGAACATCGCCGAGGTCATCGTGGCCAAGCACCGCAACGGGCCGGTGGGCACAGTACAGCTCTACTTCCAGAAGGATCTGGCCCGCTTCGCCGATGCGGAGCTGCGCCACCAGCCACTGGACGAGTATCTGTAGGGGCAGGCCCATGGCACAGTACCCCGAACTCCGCCCTGGGCAGGGCCCGCTCACGCCGCTGCCCGAACCGTTCTTCACCGGTTGGCTGCCCCTGGCGGACGACTTGCACGAGCTGAAGCTGCTGCTCACTTGCTTCTGGCTGCTCAGCCGCAAGCAGGGCGACCCACGACTCCTAACGCGTGCAGAGCTGGAGGCGAGCCGACCGCTGCAGCAAGCGCTGGGTGCCGACGACGCAGAAGGCTTCCGCCGGGCGCTGTGGGCCGCCCTGGAACGAGCTGTCGGCCACGGCGGCCTGCTGCGGCTCGTGGGCCGCTTGGGCACGCAAGAGGTCGACTGCTACGTGCTGAACACAGAGAAGGGACGCGCCCTGGTGCGCCAGGTGGGGGAAGGCCAGGAGGCGCTCAACATCGCTGGGCTGGAAGGGGCGGACTGGTCGGCCGAGCCCCCAACATCTTCGCCCTGTACGAGCAGAACATCGGCCTGCTCACCCCCTTGCTGGCCGAAGAATTGCGGGATGCCGAAGCCACCTACCCAGCCCCGTGGATC
>JAAYZY010000261.1 GCA_012514615.1 Chloroflexota bacterium
GCCCTGCAAGAGTGCCGGCGCGTGTTGCACCCCCAGGGGTGGCTCTTGGTGCGGCTGCCGGCCTATCGCTGGCTGTGGAGCCCCCACGACGAGCTGGAACACACCGCCCGCCGCTACACCGTCGGTTCGCTGCGCCAGGCCTTGGAGGCCGCCGGTTTCCGGCTGCAGCGAGCCACCTACGCCAACAGCCTGGCCTTCCCGCTGGCCATCGCCCGGCGGCTGTGCCAGCGGCTGGCGGGCGGCCCGCCCCGCCTGGACCTGACGCCGGTGCCGCTGTGGGCCAATCAGCCCCTGCTGGCCGCGCTCCTGGCCGAAGCCGCCTGGATCGGCCGCCAGCGCGCCCTGCCGTTCGGCCTGTCGGTGATGGCCTTGGCCAGGCCCGCCTGACCCACCCACAGCAAAGGAAGGCCCCAGCGCCATGTCCCAGCCGCTAAGACCCGTTCGCACCGCCCCCCTGCTGCAGGCGCCCTGGCTGCCGGCGGCGACCCTGTCGGCGCTGGCGCTGGCGGTGCGCCTGTGGCGGCTCACCGAGCACAGCCTCTGGTTCGACGAGGCCATGAGCCTGCACTGGGCCCAGCAGAGCATCCCTCGTATCCTGGACGTGGGGTTCCACCTGGTGGAAGACAAGCACCCGCCTCTGTACTACCTGCTGCTGCACGGTTGGATTCGTCTCTTCGGAGCCGGCGAGGCTGGGCTGCGGGTGCTGGGCGCGCTCATCGGCAGCGCCGTGGTGCCGCCGCTGGTAGGTCTGGGCCAGGCGCTCTGGAACCGCCGGGCCGCTTGGCTGGCCGGCCTGCTGGCCGCGCTTGGCCCGCTCCTGATCTGGTACAGCCAAGAGGTGCGCATGTTCGGCCTCGCCGCCACCCTCACGGCCGGGGCGTTTTGCTGCCTGGCGCACGGGCTGCGGGGCCGCGGCGGTCGCTGGTGGTGGGGGTTCGCCGGCTGTGCCCTGGCCGCGGGCTGGAGCTACCTCTTCGCCGCCTTCTGGCTGCCGGGCGCGGGCCTGCTGGTGTTGGGCGTGGCCCTGGCCCGCTGGCGCGCCGGGCAGCTCCGCGCCCCCCTGTGGCGGGATCCCAGCGCACAAGGGCTCGCCGCCCTGGCCGCCGTGGCCGCGGGCCTGGCGCCTCTGGCCTGGCAAGCTCTGCAGGTGGGCGGGGCCGAGGCTGCCCCGGGGCGGCCGTGGCTGGACTTCGTCCGGGAGGCCCCCGGCCTAGCCCTGGCCTACACCGTCTGGCGCGCCCCCTGGGGCGCAGCGGCGGCGCTCTTCTTCGGCTTGCTGCTGGCGCTGGGGCTCGTCGCACGCCCGGCCCGGGCCGGCGCGCTGGACGGGCGCTGGCTCCTGGCCGCCGCCATCGTCGGCCCGCTGCTGGTAGGCAACGCTTTCCTGCTGCTGGACGCCACCGTCTTCGCCGAGCCCCGCTACTTCGTGCCCTTGGCCCCGTTCCTTTGCCTGGCCTGGGCCGCGGGGCTGGACGCCCTGTGGCGACGCACGCCGCGCCTGGGCGGTGGGGCCGCGGCGGCCGCGCTGGCCCTGCTACTGCTGGCGCTGCCGGCCCTTTGGCAGCCGCAGAACCGCCGAGAGGACTGGCGCGCCGTGGCGCACTACCTGCAAGCCCATGCCCCGGCCGGCCATGTGGTGCTGGTGCACCCTGGCTTCCTGCAAACGGCCCTTTCGCCCTACAATCACGGACCCGCGCCGGTCGTCGCCCCCTTCGGCGCGCCCCTGCACGAAACCCAGCAGGTACAAGAACCGCTGAACGAACTGCTGGCCTTCCCGGCGGTGTGGCTGGTGCAATCCCACCTGGAAGAGCCCGACCCCCAGCGCCTGGTGGAACGCTGGCTGAGCGACCGCTTCCCGCCCATCACCGAGCAGTACCCGGCCGGGGTGGAGCTGAAGGGGTACGCCACCCACTACCGCCTCTCGTCCCTGCCAGCCGATGCCACGCCGGCCCAGGTGGAGCCGTTGCCCGGCCTGCGCTTGGGGGGCTACCGCGTGGAGCCCCAACGCCTGAGGGCCGCCGACGACCGCTACCACCCACCCAGCAACTGGGTGCACGTCACCCTCTACTGGCAGCGGGTGGGCGACCTGCCGACCGCGCTGGCGGAACAGGTGCGCCTGGTGGATGCCCAGGGTCAGGTGTGGGGCGAGCGCCTGCCGCGCCCTCGGGAGACGTGGAACTTGGCCCCGCCGGCCACCTGGGCCGCCAACGAGATCATCCGCAGCGACCACGACGTGAACCTGAACCCGCTGACCCCGCCGGGACGCTACCAGGTGGCGGTGGCCGTGCTGGGGCCGGAGGGCAACCCCCAGACGGCGGTGATCCCCTTGTCGCCTGTGGAGATCGCCCCTTGAGGCCGCCGCCGGCGCCGACCCCGCTCTGCTTCCGGGCGCGCGTCTTGCAAAATGGGGCTCTAGGGGCTACAATGTCGGTTGAGCGCCCAGGCTGAGGGGCGCAGCCCAACGAGGAATCCAACGTGTGAACGTCTCCGTCGTGCTCCCAACCTACAACGAGGCCGAAAACATCGGGCCGCTGACCCTGGCCATCTTGGCCCACCTAACAGACCCGGTGGAGGTCTGGGTGGTGGACGACGACTCGCCGGATGGCACTTGGGGCGTCGTCGCCAACCTGGCTGCACAAGATCCCCGTGTGCGTCTGCTGCGCCGCACCGACGCTCGCGGCCTCACCAGCGCCATCAGCGCGGGCATCGCCGCTTCGTCCGGCGATGTGGTGGTCTGGATGGACTGCGACTTCTCCATGCCGCCGGAGGTGATCCCTCAACTGGTGTACGCCTTGCGCACCGGCGCTGACGTGGCCTTGGGCTCCCGCTACGTGCCCGGCGGCGGGGATGTGGGCCACTCGTGGATGGCCCGCGCCTTCAGTTGGACCATCAACGCCTTCGCCGCGCTGCTGCTGGGCTGGGGCGTGCGGGACTACACCAGCGGCTTCGTGGCCGCCCGGCGGGAGGTGCTGGAACGCATCCCCCTGCAGGGGGACTATGGGGAATACTGCATTGATCTGCTGCACCGCGCCCAGCGCCTGGGCTACCAGGTGGAGGAGATCCCCTACACCTGCGTCACGCGGGCCAGCGGCGAATCCAAGACCGGGGCCAACGCCCTGGACTACCTGCGGCGGGGCTGGAAGTACGTCCGCACCATCCTGCAACTGCGCCTGAGTCGGTAGCGGCTCGACGCCTGTGAGGAGGCCACGATGCAGAAGCCTGTGGAACTATCGATGCAAGAGCTGGGCGACCTGGCCGACATCATCCCTGGGCCAGAACCGGAGCTGGAGATCACCATCCGCCGCATCCCGGTATTCGGCGATCAGCCTCACGGGATCATCCCAGTCTGCGAGCCACGGCTGGATGGCAACGAGATGCGCTACGTGACCCACTGCATCGAGACGAACTGGATCTCATCGGCGGGCGGTTACATCCCCAAGTTCGAGGCCGCCTTCGCCGAAGCCTGCGGCGCCCGCTACGGCATCGCCTGCGCCAACGGCACCGTGGCCTTGCACCTGGCCCTGGCCGCCTTGGGGCTGGGCCCGGGCGACGAGGTGGTCCTGCCCACCTTCACCATGATCGCCACCGCCAACGCCGTCACCTACACCGGGGCGCGGGTGGCGCTGGTGGATGCGGAGCCGCAAACCTGGAACCTGGATGTGCAGCAGGTGGAGGCGAAGATCACCCCGCGCACTCGGGCCATCCTGCCCATGCACACCTACGGCCACCCGGTGGATATGGACCCCTTGCGGGAGCTGGCTCAGCGCCACAACCTGTGGCTGGTGGAAGACGCGGCCGAAGCCCACGGAGCCACCTACAAGGGCCGCCCCACCGGCAGCCTGGGCCACTGCGCCTGCTTCAGCTTCTACGCCAACAAGATCATCACCACCGGC
>JAAYZY010000262.1 GCA_012514615.1 Chloroflexota bacterium
AGTGACGCTGGACCGCGGCGTCCTGGTGGGGCAGGCCTTTCACTCGTTGGTGCGGCCAAGGCGGCGGGTATCGGCTGGGGCGTCGGAAGTGCACGGACTGCGGGATGAGGACCTGCGGGCAGCCCCGCCCATGGAGGTGGTGCTCCCGCGCTTCTTGGCCTACTGGGGGCAAGGCATCCTGGTGGGCCACAACAGCAACCGTTTCGACAACGCTTTCTTGGAGCGGGCCCTTGCCGAGCATCTGGGGCGCGGGCTGAACGCACCCCTGCTGGATACGCTGGAGATAGCCGGACGTCTGCTGCCGCACCAGAGCCGCGGCTTGGCCTCGCTGCTTACGCATCTGGGGATCCCGGAGGCGGCTACACACCGCGCCGAGCAGGATGCCCGGGCCACGGCCAGCCTGCTATTGGCCCTGCTGGCCGAGAACCGTTGGCAGCGTGAGCTGGAATCGCTGAGCGAGTACCTGCCCCTGGCTGCGTTGGGCACGGCGGCGGCTGGGCTGCCGCAGCGAGACGAGCACGAGCTGCTGCGACAGGCGGCGCTGCGGTCTCTGCCCCAGGCCCAGGCCGAAGGGGTGCTGAACCGCCTGAGCGAGGCGCTGCCAACCCACCTGGGGTTCGAAGCCAGCCGCTTGTTGGCGGCCTGGGAGAGGGAAAGGCCGGCCGCCTCGGCCGGTGACTTTGGCTGGCTGGCTCTGCAGGAGGAATGGCGCTCCCGGGCTGCCCTCTTCGCCCAGATCAGCGACGACCGGTCGCTGCAGGCCTTCGTGGACTACGTGGCCACGGCCACCAGCGCCGACGATCTGCCCTCTCACCCCGATGCGGTGACCCTGATGACGCTGCACAACGCCAAGGGCAAGGAGTTCCGCGCCGTGATCTTGGTGGGCGTGGAGGAGGGGGAGATCCCCTACTGGACGGCGAAGGACGCGGCGCGCCTGGAAGAAGAGCGCCGCGTCCTCTACGTGGGGATGACTCGGGCGCGAGAACGGCTCTACCTGACCTCGGTAGAGCAGGTGGGCAACCGCCGGCGCAACCCCTCGTCGTTCCTGCACGGCTTGCCCCAGCAGCTGCTGAAGCGGGTGTACCACTACGGGCCCAACGAGGGGTAGGCTGTCAGCCAACGAGGGTGGGGATGGCCTGAGGGCCCTGAGGCAGGACGGCGATGCGCGCCCCCGGCCCGTATCGCTGCGCCAAAGCTACCACCGTCTCCTCCACCGAGTCGCAGCGCTGTACGCCGGCCAGCGCGTAGTCGTCGTCCGGCAACCCTTCGGCCTTGAGCCACACTTCGGCCTTGCCCAGCACCTGAGCCAAGAGCTGCACCTCCCACTGGTCCACCGCCGAGAAGCCGGGGGCGGCCAGGGCCTGTAGCCACTCTGCTGGGGTGCGGCCCAGCCCCAGCAAAGCACGGAAACCGCCGTGGTCCGGCAGCCCATCGGCGCACTGGGCGGCCATGACGATGGCCCCGCCGGGCTTCACCACCCGCGCTGCGGCCGACATCCCTTTCACCGCTTGGTAGAGGTTGATGTCCAGCGGGAAGCCGGAGTTGGTGGTGACCACGAGGTCAAACGGCTGGTCCACAGGGATGGTGGTGTGCTGCCTGGCCCACTCCACGCCGCGGCGGTGAGCCGTCTCCCACTGGCCAGCGAAGACGCCGGTGATCTGCCGCTGGGCGTTGAGGGTGACGTTGCACAGGAAGTCCGGCGGCACACGGCTGCAGACCTCGGCCATCTCCTGCCACACCGGGTTCCCCTGGGTGACGCCCCAGGCGGCCTGGGGGTGCGCCAGCATCTGGGCGTTGTGGTTGGCCAGAATCAGGCCTGCCCCGGCGATGCCCGGCAGCACCGACTTGGGTCCACCGCTGAACCCGGCGAAGAAGTGCGGTTCGATGAAGCCGGTGAGGATGCGCCGGGTAGCCGTGACATAGGCCCGGTTCACGGCGATGGGGTGGCCGAAGCGGGTCTGGCCCAGGGGCTGCACGGCCGCGCTGTCGTGGGGGTCGTGCTGCAGGATGCGATAGCGGGAAACGATCTCCTCGCCCAGCATCTCCCGCAGCTCCTCTGGGGGGCTGGAGCGGTGCAGGCCCAGGGCGTTGAGCAGCACAATCTGTCCATCGGGGACGTGGGCCAGCTCTCTCAGCAGGGCGGGCAGCACCCGCTCGTTGGGCATGGGGCGGGTGCGGTCGCTGAAGACGATGACCACCGTATCGTGGGGGCGCACGATGGCCGGCATTGGCGGCACGCCCACCGGGTGTTGCAGGGCGTGCCGCAGGGCGGCTGGCTCGTCTGGTAGGCCGGGGGCCGGCGGCGGCTCCAGCACCTGCACGTCGAGGTTGTTGGGCAAGCGGACGGGCAGCGAGCCGCGCCCGTATGGCAAATGGATCTCCATGGGACCCTCCGTCAGGCGCCGGCGCACTGCACCGGGAATTCGGGGGCGCGGCCCTCCAAGACGGCCACGATATCCCGCACCACCATGCACATGGCCTGGTTGCCCTCTTTCGAGAGCCCGCCCATGTGTGGTGTGAGCAGGACGTTCTCCAGAGTGAAGAGGGGGTTGTCGGCCGCTGGCGGCTCTTGCTCCAGGACGTCCAGAGCCGCGCCGGCAATGCGCTTGGCCTGCAGCGCCTGGAACAGGGCCTGCTCATCCACCACCGGGCCACGGGCGATGTTGATGAAGTAGGCCGTCGGTTTCATGAGCGCCAGCAGGTCTTGCCCGATGAGGTGGTGCGTGCCTTCGGTCAACGGGACGTGCACGGTGATGAAGTCGGCCTGGCGGAAGAGGGTGGGCAGCTCCACCCGCTGGGCCCCGAACCGCTCCGCGCAGGACATCTGGGGCAGCACGTCGTAGTACAGCAGACGCATGCCTAGCGGCTGCACCAGTTCAGCCACCCGCTGGCCGATGCGCCCGAAGCCCACGATGCCCAGGGTCTTGCCCCGCAGCTCTGGCCCGATGAGGGTGCGCCGGTCGTCCCACCGGCCGGCCCGGGTGATGCGGTCTCCTCCGGCGAAGCTTCGGGCCAGGGCGATCATCAAGCCCAGGGTCATCTCGGCCACCGGCTCCAGGGGGGCCGTGGGGGTGTTGACCACGACGATGCCGCGCTGGTGGGCGGCCTGCACGTCGATGTTGTCGTAGCCCACGCCCTTGCGGCCGATGACCTTCAGGCCGGGGGCGCAGTCCATGGTCTCGCCATCCACGAAGGGGCGCACCCCCATGACCAGCCCGGCCACCTGCGTGTCCAGGGCGGCCATGAGGTCGGCCTTGGTCTGGGGGTTGGCTTCTCGCATTGTGGCGTGGGCTGCCAAAAACTGGCGGGCTTCTTCGTCTATGGGGGCGCAGACCAGAACGGTGTTCGCTTGCGGTTGGGTCATTTCCCTGAACCTCCTTCTGCCTTGGCGGGTGGAGCGACGGCCGGGCGCAGGGCCGCCAGCCGGGCTCGAGCGTGTTGCACGCGGGGGTCGTGCGCGGGGTCTCGCCCCCGTTGGCGGGCCTGGGCCCGCTTGATGGCCAACTCCGTCATCCAATGCGTCCACTGGGCGTGGGCGGTGCGGGTCCACCCCAGTCGCGCGGCCGTCCGCTGGGACGAGGTGAGGTAGTCATACTCCTCTTGCGAGAGCGACTGACCGATCTCCTGGGCCAGCTCAGCACTGATCCATTCCCGTTCCCGCCCCAGAGCCATGAGTAGCACCACCGCCAAGAGCAGGACGCCGCCGACGCCGCTGGCCAAGCTGAGGGCCAGGGCTGCCGGATTGACGGCCGTGAGGGTGCTGCCGAGGTTGTGCGCGGCGTGGAAGAGAACGGCCCCTACGAAGCCCAGGACGGCCACCCATGGACTGTGGCCGCGGAAGCCGCGGTGGCGGGCGTAGCCTACGGCAGCGCCGAACAGCGCGGTGAAGAAGGCGTGGTTGAGGCCGAAGACGATCCCCCGCAGGATGACCACCAGCACCCACTGGGTCGGCCCGGCAGAGAGGAACGCCTGTGCAAAGTAGAAGAAGTTCTCCGTCATGGCGAAGCCGAAGCCCACCAGCCCCCCGTAGACGATGCCGTCCAGCGTGCCGTCGAACTCGTGGCGGAAGAAGAAGATGAGCCCCACCAGCGCCAGGCCCTTGACGCTCTCTTCCACCAGGGGCACCAAGGCGCTGGTGCTGAACAGCTCGGCGGCCAGCCCGGCCGAGGCGGCGTCCGGCGACACGCCCAAAAGCGATTCGCCGATGAGGGCCAGCACCACGGCCGGCCCGGCGCCCCAGAGGAAGGCGGCCAGGAGCAGGGCAAACGGCTCCCGTTCGTAGCGGTCGCACCACCAGAGGGCCAAGGCGTACAGGACGGTAGGCAGGACGCTGGCCACGACCGAAAGGAAGATGCCCGCCGCCGCCCACAGCATGCCTCAACCTCCCTCGTCTCAAGCGATGAGAGCCGGCAGGTGCGCGGCTCTCATCGCCCAGTAAGGCTTCGCTACGCGCTCACCGTTGCCATCAGCGCCGCCGTCTCTCAGCCAGCAGCCAGGCCAAGCTGCCAGCCGCAGCCAGGCCAAGGGCCCCCAACGCGGCCGCGCGCACCAGCGTCTCCGTCTGCACGCCAGGCAGCACCACGGTGCCGTCGCCGTATTGCTGGAACAGCCGGCCCCAGCGCGTCTCCAGGGCGGCCTTCACCCGAGGGCGGCCCACGGCGGGGTACCAGTAGACGTTGTGGTAGAAGTTGGAGGCCAGG
>JAAYZY010000263.1 GCA_012514615.1 Chloroflexota bacterium
ATGCTGGGACACGCCTCGATCCAGACGACCACGGTGTATGCCAAGATCGTAGACCGCATGGCCGAGAACCCAGCCCGCTACCTGGAGGGGCTGTTGGGGGAGAGTTGACTTCCGATTAGAGACATTATCATGCATCCACGACTTGACATAATGACCGGTTTCGCGCCGTGCAAGAGCGGGTGTATACTCCAGCCAAGCAGGAAGCCCCGCAGTGGTGGAAGCCACCCGGGGCCTGACCAGGCCGGAGAAGCGGCGCTGGCAGCTACAGAGTACACCCAAAGCCGCTTCCCGTCAATAACGAAGGGAGCGGCTTTTGCCATGGTTTTCAATGGGACAGTTCAGGAGTTGCAAGTTCTGCTGGCCGAGATCCGCGCCGTGGAGATGCCCCATGGCGTTTGGGTGGCAAGCAACGGCGAGGAACTACACCTCAATGTCTTCGTGCCCTGGCGATCACGTTTGCCAAAGGAACAGGCGGCGTGGTGGGTGCATGTGGGTGTTGAGAATCGGCGATGCGCCGCCATCTTGGCATATCAGCACCCCGGTGGCACTACCAATGTACACTTCCGCGACGGCTACATGACACGATCACCCCAGCCGGTGCCCGCGCCGCCCATCGGCCCCGCGTTTGCCGAGTTCCGGGACTGGCTCGCTGGTGAGTTGGGCTTGGTCACTGAGGGCGACAGCAAGAACGACCAAGACACTGGCAAGCGCGGCCCATCTCCGACAACCATGCAACGAGCCTCTCGATTCAAGCGATTGAAGGACAAAAACCCCGATTGGACCAAGGTGGAAGTAGGCAAAGCAGCTTGGTGGGAGCAGCGGGACGAGTTGAAAGCGAAGCATCCAAAATGGGAAGACTTCGAACTTGACAAGCAGACAGACCAGAAGATGGGCGATTTTGCAACCATGGAAGACAACGTGAACAACGCCTATCGGGCAATGGGGTGGCAGTGGCCAGCCAGGTAAGCGGAGCGCTGAGATACCGGTAAAAGAACTACCGCCGGTAACTACCGGCTGAATGACCGAGAGGTCTGCTACAATGGCACCATAGGTTGAGTTCCGGAGGCGCAGTGGTGAGTGGTAACGGCACCGACATCATGAACTGGCTGGCCCACCTCCACCGGGGCGGGGCCTGGGCTTACTGGTGGGTCAAGGGCTCCGATGGAAAGCGCACAATCTGGTGGCCAGTAGGTCAACCTGCGCCCATTCCTCCAGGCAACCTAGACGTGTATGTTGGGATCTGCCCCACGCTTGAGGCAGGCAGAGACAATCAGCGGGCCACCAACGATGGATCCGATCCAACCGCCGGGCCTGCCGTGGCCGCGCTCAACACTGTGTTCGCAGAGTTTGACGCCAAGCACTTCGGCGGTAGCAAACCTGATACCCTGGCCGCGGTTGAGGCCCTCACGCCGGCGCCGTCTGTGGTGATCGACAGCGGCGGCGGCTATCACTGCTATTGGTTGCTTCAGGCTCCCTACCCCCTCACGGGGCAGGCAGAGCGTGAGCGCGCGAAAGACCTCCAGCGGCGTTGGGTAACCTGGGCGGGGGGCGACAAGGGCTCTCAAGACCTGGCCCGGGTTCTACGGGTGCCAGGCACTCACAACCAGAAGTACCCCGACCGCCCCGAGGTGCGCATCGTGCGCGCTGACTTGGGGCGCCTGTACGACCTTGACGCGCTGGAGGCCTATTTGCCCAGCAATGGCAACAACGGGGCATCCCGGCCGGCGGGGCAAGTAGCCGGGGGAGCGTGGGCAAGCGCCAGCCAGCCGACTAGCGCAAGCGCGTGGGCTTCGGCTGCGCTGCAGGCTGAGTTGGACGCGGTGAGGGGCGCGGCGGTGGGCACACGCAACGCGACCCTGAACCACGCGGCGTTCAAGCTGGGGCAGATCGTGGCTGACGGCCACTTAGACGCGGCCACCGTCGAGGCTGAGCTGATCGCCGCTGGGCTGGCCGTGGGCCTGGGTCAGGCCGAGGTCGAGGCCACAGTCAAGAGCGGCCTTGGTGCTGGCATGAGTTCACCGCGTGGGCCTGCAGCCGCACCCGCGCCACCGCCCACACAGGCCGGGGCCGGGCAGGCGAAAGCTACAGCGAGCGGCGCGAGCACGGGCGCCAGTGCGGCTTGGTGGCAGCATCCAGCGCCTGTCAGTCACGCGACTACTTTGGAATGCCTTGAGCGGGGCGAGACGGGGGATGCCGAGCTGCTGGCCGGGATGTTCGTCAACCTGGTGGTTTTCGATCACTCGCAGGGGGCTTGGTACAACTGGGCTGGGCATCACTGGGAGCGGGATGAGCTAGGCTTCATGCGCCGGTTGGTGTCTGGCCCGGTGGCTGGACGGTACCTGCACGCGGCTGGGCACATTCTGGGGCAGTTGCCATCCATGGCAGACCCGGATGAACGCGCACGGGCTGAGGGGTTGCGCCGGGAGCTTGCCAAGCGGGCTGGGCAGTTGCGGGCGAAGTACCGCATCGATAATGTGCTGAGCCTGGCTACAGCGATTCCGGGGCTGGCGCTCTCCGGCGATGGGTGGGATCGCGATCCCTGGGTTCTCGGTG
>JAAYZY010000264.1 GCA_012514615.1 Chloroflexota bacterium
CGCCGCCCATCTCCCAGTTGCTGCTGGGCGAAAGCACCATCGACATCTACAACCGCATCGGGTACCAGGCGGCTGCCTTCGGCAACCACGAGTTTGACAAAGGGCAAGATGTGCTGGCCACCCGCATCGGCGAGTCCACCTTCCCCTGGCTCTCGGCCAACATCGTGGTGGAAGGCACCGAGTGGGACCACCCGGCCTGGATGCAGCCCTACACCATCCTCACCGTGGGCGTGGCGCCCAACCAGGTGCGGCTGGGCATCCTGGGGGTGAGCACGGACGAAACGCCGCTGGTCACCCTGAAGGGGACGACCGACGGGCTGGTCTTCAAGGACCTCACCGATAGCATCCTGCACTACTACGACGAGGTGCTGGCCCAGAGCGATGCGCTGATCGTGCTGGCGCACATGGGCACCGCCGATAGCACCACCTACAAGGGCCTGCGGACGGTGGCCCAGGAGCTGATCAACGCTGGCAAGCCGGTGGACCTCATGATCGCTGGCCACCAGCACGAGGCGCTGGGCACGCCGACCGTGGTGGGCGGCACGGCCATCGTTGGGGCGGGGCACAGCGGCCGCTACCTGGGCCGTGTGGATGTGTCGGTGGACCCGGCCACCAAGAAGCTGTCGGTGGTGGCCTACACCCTCAACACCATCAACAACACCCTGCCCGCTGACCCCGACATCGCGGCGCGGGTGACCTACTGGGCGGACCAAGTGGCCCCCATCGTGCAGCAGCCGGTGGGCACCACCGACGTGAGCCTGGTGCGGGACTACAACCGCGAATCCAACATGGGCAACTTGGTCACCACGGCCATGCTGTGGAAAGCCGACCAGTACGACGACGGCGAAGTCAACGGCTCGGTGGACATCGCCTTCACCAACGCCGGCGGCCTGCGGGCCGATATCAACATCCCCGCGGGCACCACGCTGCCCTATAACATGACCTGGGGCGATACTTTCAACGTACTGCCGTTCGGCAACACCCTGTTCTACATGGACCTGACCGGGGCGCAGGTGCAAGCCCTGCTGGATCAGTCGGCCACCCTGTTCAAGGGGATCTTGCAGGGCGCTGGGCTGACCCACTACTGGTACAACGACTGCAACTGCAACGCCCCCACGGCCTGGGGCGCCTACGGGGTCATGGTGGGCGGCGAACCGCTGAAGCGGGATCAGGTCTACCGGGTGGTGACCAACGACTTCCTGGCTGGCGGGCAGGATGGCTTCGTCACCTTCGCCGCCGGCGCCAACCGCTGGAACAGCTACTACGACATGCGGGAAGGGCTCAACGACTACATCAAGTGGTACAACGCGAACGTGGGGCCCGTGGACATCGCCGTGGAGGGGCGCATCCAAAAGCTGGACAAGGTGGTGACGATCCTCCACACCAACGACAGCCACGGCAACTGGGCGGCGGGCACCTCTGGCGGCAAGAAGACCGGGTTCGTCTACCTGGCTTCTCTCATCGCCGCTGAGCGGGCCAAGAACCCCGACGCGCTGCTGCTGGATGCCGGCGACACCTTCCAGGGCAACTCCTACGCCTACTTCTTCAAGGACGCGGCGGACAACCCCATCGCCGGCGGGCTGAACTTGCTGGGCTATGACGCCTTCACCATCGGCAACCACGAGTTCAACTTCGGCCCGACCACCTTCGCCACCATGCTGGGCCAGTTGGAGGCCCCGATCCTGGGCAAGGCCAACCTGGTGGACGATGGCTCCTACGGCTTCATCAACGACAACGTGCACGATTACGTCAACGTGGACGTGGACGGGGTGAAGGTCTCCATCTTCGGCCTCACCAACCCGCGGGTCTACCGTTACGAACTGCCCACCAACATCCCCGGCCTCACCTTCCCATCGGCAGTGGATTCGGCGGCGGCGTTGGTGCCCCAGATCCTGACAGATGAGAACCCCGACCTGCTGGTGGGCCTGACCCATGTGGGCTATGCCCCCTACGGCGACGAAGTGGAAAGCGACCGGGTGTTGGCTGAGACGGTGGCTGGCCTGGACGTCCTCATCGGCGGCCACAGCCACACCAAGCTTGACCCAGCCGTCATGTACGTGACCGGGGCCAAACCGGACGGCACCCTCATTGCCCAAGCCGAGCGCTACGCCCTGAACCTGGGCAAGGTGAACATCGGCTGGCTGAACGGCGAGATGGTGCTCAGGGAGGGCTTCCTGATTCCGGCCAACGAAGTGCCAGCGCCGGACCCGGCCATGTCGCTCTACCTGCAGCCGTACTTGGCTCAGATCGACGCCTACAACGCAACGGTCATCGGCCAGACCACCGTGCCCATCGACGCCCTGAAGGCCTACACCCAGGAGACCAACGGCGCCAACCTGCAGGCCGACGCCGCGGTCTACGTCCTGGAGCAGGAAGGCGTGGAGGTGGACGTCCATCTCTCCGGCGCCATGAGCAACCGCAAGGTGGCCGATGCTGCCACGCCGGCGAACCCCTTGGCCATCACCAAGGGCGACATGTTCAACCTGATGCCCTACGAGAACTCGCTGGTGGTGCTCAGCATGAACGGCCCGCAGATCAAGGCCGTCTTGGAGCGCAGCTACCGCAACTGGTACTACTACAACTACGTGCCCGGGTACGGCGGCTACTCCTACTACACCACGTGCATGCTGGATACCGACGCCGGCAATCAGATCCGCTACGCCGACACCTACCCGGCGCTGCCCAACGGCAACAACGTGGCTTCGCTGACCCTGGGCGGTACGGCCATCGACTTCGACGACGCGGATACCTTCTACAACGTCTCCACGGTGAACTACCTGGCGGCCGGCTCCTGCAACTTCAACAACGCCGGCGAAACGATCTGGCCCTTGGACCAGATCGTGGCCGACACGCAGTACTACGTGCGCGACTCGGTCATCGATTACGTGGAAGCCGTGGGTACGGTCTCCCCGGCCATCGAGGGCCGGTTGCAGATGACGCCGTACGCCCTCCAGTACCAGTTCTTCTCCGACAAGGCCATGGTTTCCCCGCCTGACGTGCAGACCTTCACCTTCCGGGCCACCAACGTCGGGGTGCAGACTTCGCCGGCCATGGCCATGGTGAACATCGACCTGCCGGCGGGCTTGCTGGCGATCCAGTTGGAGACGCTGGCGGCCTCCTTCGGCACTGCCTGGTACTCGCCGGTCACGCACCAGGTGTTCTGGCAAGGCTTCATCGAGCCAGGCCAGACGCTGGAACTGACCTTCGCCGCGGATGCCATGGGCGCTTCCAAGGTGGTGGCCACGGTGATGGATGGCCTGCTGGACACGCCGTACATGCTGGCGTGGCACACCGGGGCTGGGGTGGCGCTGAAGCACGGCCTGGATAACTACGCCCTGGGCGCTGACACCTGGCTGGACCTGTGGAACCCCGACGCCAACTTCGGTTGGAATGACTTCATGGTCTCGCGCCATGCCAACGTCCGCAACCTGCTGGTGCAGTTCGGCGGGTTGGAGCAGTTCGTGCCAGCCGGGGCCAGGATTCGGGAGGCCACCCTGCACCTGACGGCCTTCAGCGCCCTGCGCCCTGATCCTCAGGAGCTGCACGTGGCCCCCGTCCTCACCGGCTGGGACTACGCCGCGGCCACCTGGAACCAGGCGGTCATGGGCATGCCCTGGAGCCGGCCGGGCGGCGACTTCGGCGTGGCTGCCGATAGCGTGGTGGTGAACGCCCCGGGCGTCTACGCTTGGGACGTCACGGCCATCGTGCAAGACTGGGTGGATGGGGCCATGCCCAACTTCGGCTTTGGCCTCTGGTCTGAAACCCAGCCACGCACCACCGACTGGCGGTTCCACACCACCGAGTCGGCCGACGTCATGGGGCGGCCCGAGCTGGTGATCGTCTACGACATCCCGTAGCACGCGCCGGTCTCTGGCAGCTTGAGCAGTCGGAGGGCCAGGGGATCCCCCTGGCCCTCCTGCGTCGGCGCTGCCCGCGTTGGCCAGGAGGCGGCCGGCGGCCCTGCACTGCTGCGTTGGGCAGGCCAACGCGGTCCCATGGCGATCGCCCCCCCCCGCCACTCCTATCTTTGGCGCTGTCCACCCTGTCGCGCATGGCATCCCCTCTCTGCCCGGGCTCAGGAGGAGATCGGTGAGCGCGCCCGCGCGGTGGGCTCCCCTTCCACTGGGCCCTGGCCCGCGCCCCGGTGATCTCTACCCCATCGACATGGGCCAGGAAGGCGGGTCGGTGGGCGTGGACGCCAACCGGATGTGGGCGGCGAA
>JAAYZY010000265.1 GCA_012514615.1 Chloroflexota bacterium
ACCCCACCCTGGCGCAGCCGCTCCACCTGCCGCTCATCCACGCGTGAAACGTTGATGGCATCCACCACCAACGCTTCCTCATGGAGCCGCCGGGCTCGCTCTGAGACCGGCACCTCAGTTGTTGCTGTCGAAGATATCACCAAAGCCTCCTTGCTATGCCATGTCCAGAATGTGTCGTTAGAGTTTGGTGCGCGGGTCCAGCAGATCGCGCAGCCAATCGCCCACCTGGTTGATGCCCAAGATGGTGAGCGAGATCGCCAGGCCGGGGAACGTGGCCGGCCACCAGATGCCCGCTGGGATGTAGTCGCGCCCATCGCTGAGCATGCCGCCCCAGCTGGGCGTGGGCGGTTGCACGCCCAAGCCCAAGAAGCTCAGGCCGGCCTCGAAGATGATCATGTTGGCCATTTCCAGCGTGGCCATGATGATGACCGGGTTCAGGACGTTGGGCAGGATATGCCGCAACATGATCCGCCAAGACGATGTGCCGGCTGAGCGTGCCGCCAAGACGTACTCGCGCTCTCGGGCGCTGAACGTCTCGGCCCGCACCAAGCGCGCGTACACCGTCCAGCCATACAACACCAGCACGAAGATAATGTTGCGCAGGTTGGAGCCCAGCACCATCATCAGAGCCACTGCCAGAAGCAGGTAAGGCACCGCCAACTGGATGTCGATCAGGCGGCTGATGAGGTCGTCGAGTCGGCCACGGAAGAAGCCGGCCAGCAACCCCATGAGCGTGCCAAAGATGCCGGCCACGAACACCGAGCTGAAACCCACCAGCAGGGAGATGCGCGAGCCAAAGATGATGCGGCTCAACAGGTCTCGCCCCAGGTGGTCCGTGCCCAAGGGATACGTCCAACTGCCGCCCTCCACCCAGGCAGGCGGCTTCAGGCGCAGCATTAGGTCTTGCTTCAGGGGGTCGTGGGGGGCAACCCAAGGTGCAGCAACAGCCAGGAACAGCACCAGCAGCACCACGCACAAGCCGACGCGGCCGGCCCGATCCTGACGCAGGCTGAGCAAGACGCGATTGGTGCGCGTCCGACGGGTAGCCTGCATACTACCGATCAACTGTGGACTGGTTTCTTCTCTAATCATAGCGAATCCGCGGGTCAAGATAGGCGTAGAGCAGGTCTACGGCCAGGTTCACAAACACAAAGGTCAATGAGACCACCAGCACCGACGCCTGCACCAAGGGATAGTCTCGATTCTGGATGGCCTGGATGGTCAGCAGACCCACCCCCGGCCAGGCGAAGATCATCTCCGTAACCACGGCCCCGCCCATGAGCGTACCGAACATCAGCCCAACCACCGTGACAACCGGCAGGGCAGCGTTGCGCATGGCGTGGCGCGTGATGACGCGCCGCTCCTCCAGCCCCTTGGCTCGCGCTGTGGTGATGTAGTCTTGGTTGATCACCTCCAGCAGGCTGGAACGGGTCAGGCGGGCGATGCGGGCCATGGGGTAGGCCCCCAAGGTGATGGCCGGCAGCACCAGGTGCTTCCAGGTGCCGGCGCCGCCCGGTGGGAACCAGCGGTAGTTCACAGCAAAGACCAAGACCAGCATGATGCCAAGCCAGAAGAGAGGGATCGACTGCCCCAGCAAGGCCAGCAGCATGCCCAGTTGGTCCACCCAGGTGTGGCGGCGCACCGCCGAAAGCACCCCCACGGGCACCGCGATAGCCACGGCGAAGAGCAAGGAGGTGATGGCCAACTGCACGGTAGCCCCCACGCGCTCCATCACTAGGTCCAGGGCCGGCTGTTTGAAGCGCAGCGAGAGACCCAGGTCGCCCTGCACAGCCCGGCCCATGTAGCGGAGATACTGCACGACCCAGGGATCGTTGTAGCCCAACTCTTGCCGCAGCCGCTGCAAGTCCTGCTCAGTGGCTGCCGTGCCCGAAAGGGCGATGACCACCGGGTCGCCGGCCAACTGCACCAGCACGAAGACCACTACCGTAACGCCCAGCAGGACGAGGATCGACTGCAGCAAACGCCGAATCACATAACGAGACATCAGGCCTCCAGGGGGAGGAGTGGGCCCCGGTCGGGCCCACTCCTTTCAAGACACAAGGCGGTACTACGAACCGCTGAAGCTGGCGCCTCGCAGGTCGATGATCTCATCGGAGCGCGGCGTCCACTCGAGGTTGTCGTTCACACCGTAGATCAGGTTCTGCAGGTACATGTACACCCAAGGCACATGCTCGTTGGTCAGATACTGATCCAGCTCGCTGTAGAGCTTCTCCCGCTCCGCCCGATCCACCGTGCTGGAGGCCTGGGTGATGACCTCGTCGGTCTTCTCCGTCCAACCGTACTGGTTGAGTCCCTGCGAGTAGAAGTGGGTGCGGAACAGGTAGTCGGGATCCATGATCAACGGGGCCATGGAGAAGAAGTGCATCCCCGTCAACGTCTGGGTGTGGATGCGCTGCACCAGCGTGCCGATGTCGCTGCCGTTCATGTTGCAGGTGACGCCCACGTTGGCAAGCTGCCCAGCGATGGCCTCTGCCACTTCCTTGTCCTTCAGGTAGCGGCCGATGGGGAACCAGAAGTCCACGGTGAGGCCGTTGGCGTAGCCGGCCTCGGCCAAGAGCTGCTTGGCCTTCTCCGGGTCGAACTCGTACTCGGTGAGCTTGTCGGGGTCATAGCCCAGCCAGCCGGGCAAGATGACGCCCTTCATCTGGGTACCGAAGCCGCCCAGGATCACGTCGATCAGCGCCTTCTTGTCGATGGCGTGGTTGAACGCCTTGCGCACGCGCACGTCGTCGAAGGGCGGTTCGAAGGGGTTGAACTCCAAGAAGATCATGCGCAAGCTGGGCACCGAGGCGATGCGCGTCCCCTTGGCCATGCTCACGCGCCCCACCAGCTCCGGCGGGACGTTGGCGATGATGTCGGCCTCGCCGGTCTCCAACAGCGCTGCGCGGGTGGACGCCTCCGGCGCCGGCTTGAAGACCACCTCTGGTACCTGCGGCGCGCCGCCCCAGTAGTCGGGGTTGGCCTTGGCCCTGATCTGCACGCCCTTCTCCCACTCTTCGAAGATATAGGGCCCAGTGCCTACCGGCGACAGGGCAAAGCCATCGGAGCCCTTCTCAGCGTAGTACTTGGGCGGCAGCGCAAAGAGGAAGGCCAACGCCTCAGGCACCACAGGGTTGGGTGTCTCCGTGAGGATATCCACTGTGTACTCGTCCACAGCCTCCATCCCTGTCACGAAGGCGAACTGCGTGGCCCCCTCACCCTTGCTGGAGTTGTAGGTATTGATGGAGAAGATGACGCTTTCGGCGTTGAACGGTTCGCCATTGTGGAACTTCACGTCTTCCCGCAGCTTGATGCGCCAGCGGGTCGGCTCCACCGGCTCCCACGATTCGGCAAGCCAGGGGATGGTCTCGTTTTCGGGGGTATGGTAGACCAGGGGATCCATCATGGTGAACTGCACGTTGATGGACGTCTTGTTGATGTCGACGCTGGGGTCCAGGCTCAGCGGCTCGGGCCCCTGCACCACGGTGAGGGTCTGCTTGACCGGTGCGGCTTTCTCCACCACCACGGTCTCGACGACCTTCTTCTCGACTTCCTTCTCCACCACCACGGTCTCGACGACCTTCTTCTCGACCTCCTTCTCCACTACCACCGTCTGCACCACCGGCTTCTCCACCACCACCGGCGTCGGCGCAGCGCAACTGGTCAGCAACAACGAGGCGATCAGCAGGACGCCAACCGCAATGCTCATTCTCTTCATTCTCACGCCTCCTCGCGTATGGTTCACTGGCTCTGCAGAGCCTGGAATCTCCCCAACCGTGGGCACACCTGTGCCTCTGCCACCACCTCCTTCCCTCACAGAGAGGGTTACCTGCAACGCAATGGCCGCGCCAAAGAGCGCTGACCCTCGCCTGAAGGACACGCCAATCTCTGCGTCAGCCCATGATCGCGGCCACCCTGCGCTCGCCTTCTTGGTTGTCGATTGTCGGCAGACGCGCAGCAGGCGGGCTCATTGTACCACACCGGCAAACTATCTGTCAACGCCGGCGGGGGCAGACAGGTTCATCGCGTCTTCTGCCTGGGCCACAGGAAGGGGAACTGCACGGGGGAAGAACCCACAAGGTGTGAGCCCGAAGACGCACCGGACCCCACCCAGAGGTCAGGCTGGAAGCAGGCTGTACTTGGGCGAGGAGGGGCACAGAAGGAGATGAGTCTTGCGCCAAGCGCCTCGGGCGCTTGGCGCAAGACTCAAGTCCCGGTTCCCCGCCCCCCCAAAGTCGACCTAGGTTCCGGCGCCAGAAGAACTGCTTCCGGGGGGCG
This sequence comes from Chloroflexota bacterium, assembly GCA_012514615.1. The sequence continues at coordinate 4,279 of JAAYZY010000265.1, forward strand.
GGGCCTCGGCGTGATGCAGCCCGCTGGTCCGGTCTAGCCCACCACCCGCCAGCGGTGCTGGAAGCCGCCCAGGGCGTGGCCGCCCTCTGGCGTGACGATGTAGTTGTTGGTCACCGATGCGCCCCACCCATCGGCGGTCAGCACGCCGGGGTGGATGTTCAGCATCATGTTCTCGCTGAGGATCTCGGTCGATTCAGGCATCCCCAAAGGCGGCATGAGGGAGTTCAGGCCTTGGCCGTGGAAGTCCCACAGCCGCCGCCCGGTGATCTTCCAGCCGTCCTCACGGTAGGTAGCTTCCACCGCCCGGCACAGGTCGGCCGCCGGCGTGCCCGGGCGCATGAGCTCCACCGCTCGGTCGATGGCCCGCACCGTGGTCTCGAACTTGCGGCGCTTCTCCTCGGATGGCTTGCGGAAGGAGAAGATCGCCCCCAGCTCCACAAAGAAGCCGTTGAGCCCGTAGTATTCCAGGAAGACGCGCACGATGTCGTCCGGCTGGAAGACCCGCTCCGAGGCAGGGCGGATGGAGCCGGCCGGCTCGCACGACACGTGGGCGATGCCGTCCAGGCAGCCGTGGGCCGCGGCGGTTTTGGCCACCTCGCCGATCACCTCCAGCTCGGTTTTGCCCGGGGCCAGCACTTCGTCCAGGCGGTTCAGGGCCATCTCCACGGCTCGGTGGGTTTCTTCGGCGTAGCCCACCTCTTCAGGGCTGAGCGCCACCATGATCCCTTCCATCAGAAGCGTGGCATCTTCGAAGCGCGCCTGAGGAAACGCCGCCAACAGGTCCTTGGCGTCGCCATGGGGCATGATGCGGTTCAGGCCAGCCACGCCGATGCGGCCACGCTCCAGCCCCTTCTCCCGAAAGACACTGATCACCTCTGGCAGGCGCACCAGCACCGGCCGGGTATCGCGCACCATGCCGATGGCCTTGGCGTAGTCGGCCTGAGAGCCCAGGCCCATCACCAGGACCGGCTCTCCTTCCAACGGCAGAAGCAGGTAGGCCGTGCCGCCCCACAACCGCCAGTCGGCGGTGTAGCGGATGAACCCGCGCTGACCAGCCTCCGTGTTGCCCGCCACCAGCAGGGCGTCGTAGCCGTCTCGGGCCATGGCCGCCCGCAGGGCAGCGTGCCGCCGCGCCAGTTCCTTCTTCGACACGAATCTCATGAGTCCACTCCTTTGGGGATGACGATCGGTCAGGGGCGTTCCACCATCACCCGGCCGCCCTTGAGCACCTTCTTGATGCGCGCCATGTCTTGCAGAATGCGAATGTCGGCCAAGGGGTCGCCATCCACCACCACCAGGTCGGCAAACTTGCCCACCTCCACCGTGCCCACTTCATCCCCCATGCCCACCGCCGCAGCACCCACCTTCGTGCCAGCCACAATCGCTTCCATCGGCGTCAGCCCAGCCCGCACAAACAACTCCATCTCATAGGCGTTCTCACCGTGGAACACGTAGGGCATGGTGGCGTCGCTCCCCACCGCCACCTGCACACCCCGCTTGTGCGCGCGCAGCACAGCGTCGTACATGGCGTCGTTGGCCTTGCAGGTCCAGGCCCAGTCCACATCGCTGCTGCCAGGCTGACGCCCCTGCTCCATCACCCGCCCTTCGGGGCTCATGGTGGGGATCAAGAAAACGCCCCGCTCGGCCATCATGTCCAACTGCTCATCGGAGACGAACCGCCCGTGCTCCAGCGTGTCTACGCCAGCCAGAATCGCGTCCGTGACGCCCTGACCACCGTGGCAGTGCGCCGCCACCGGCCGCCCGGCCCAGTGGGCCACCTCGCAGATCGCCTTCATCGTCTCGAAGGTCAGCTCTTGCGAGCAGAGACCGCCGAACTTGCGCACGTACTCGCTGATGGTGGCCGCAATCTTGATGAAGTCGGCGCCCATCTTGATCTGGTAGCGGGCTGAACGTCGCGCTTCGTCTGGCGAATCGGCCATGTTGGTGCTCTGGTCGATGCCCACGTGAGGAGCCAGGCCCTTGGTGCGGTCCATGTGCCCGCCAGTGGCCGCCAGGGCAATGCCGGCCACCTTCAGCCGCGGCCCTTCCAGCCAGCCAGCGTTGATGGCGTCCCGCAGAGCCACATCCACATAGCCGCGGTTGCCGGCGTCCCGCAGCGTGGTGAAGCCGGCCTCCAAGTCCTTGCGGGCGCTCACGTAGCTGCGCAAGGCCAAC
>JAAYZY010000266.1 GCA_012514615.1 Chloroflexota bacterium
CCTCCAACCCACTGGGCTGAGCCGCCCACGCAAGGGGGAAGCCATGGGCGTGCTGGAAGCAGTGTGGCGCGGCGTGCCGCCTGAGGTTCGGGCAGCCACCGACCTGCTGCGCCGCTGGGGGGTGCCAGCTTGGCTAGTTGGCGGCGCGGTGCGGGATCTCCTGCTGGAGCGCCCCACCCACGACTTCGATATCGCTGTGGAGGGCAACGGCTTGGCGCTGGCCCGGCGGGTGGCTGACGCCCTGCACCGGCCGTTTGTCTCTCTGGATGCCGAACGGGGCTTCGGCCGCGTCATGGTGCCGCAAGCCGATGCGCTTCCCCTGGCCATCGACTTCGCCCAGCTTGTGGGCGGCAGCCTGCCGGCCGATCTGGCCCAGCGCGACTTCACCTTCAATGCCATGGCCTTGGACCTCGGCGGGGCCGAACAGGCGGTGATCGACCCCCATGGCGGCGTGGAGGACCTGCGCCGCGGGGTGGTGCGGGTGGTCTCTGCCGAGGCGTTTCCGCAGGACCCGCTGCGGCTGCTGCGGGCGGTGCGCTTTCGGGCCGAGCTGGGTTTCGCTGTGGAGCCGCACACCGAGTCGCTGATGGCTGAGTGGGCGGAGCACATCCGAGGCGTGGCGTGGGAGCGTGTCCGCGACGAGATGTGCCGCATCCTGGAGCCAGACGGCGCGGCGGAGGCCCTGGCCTACCTGCATCGGCTGGGGTTGCTGGCGCCACTGTTCCCCGAAGTGGCGGCGCTGGAGGGCGTCAGCCAATCGCCCCCACATTGGCAAGATGTGCTGCGGCACAGCTTCGGCGCGGTGGCGGCGTGGGAGGCGCTGCAGGGGGCATTGTCCGGCCGGCCACTGGCAGGGGATGAGCCTTGGGGCCAGGCCTCTGCCGAGGCCGCGGTGGGCCTGGCGCATCTGGGGGAGCCCATCGCTGCCCACCTGGCTGAACCCCTGGGCCACGAGCGGTCCCGCCGCCTGCTGCTCAAGTGGGCCGCGCTGCTGCACGACGTGGGCAAGCCCCGAGCGCGCCGGGTGAAAGACGACGGGCGGATCACCTTCTACGGACACGACGCTGAAGGAGGACCCATGGCTGCGGGGGTGGCGACGCGCCTCCGCTTCACCCGCCGCGAGGTCGCCGCACTGGGGACGGTGGTGCGCCTGCACATGCGGCCGGCGCTGCTGGCCAACGAGCCCACGGTGACCCGGCGGGCGGTCTTCCGCTTCTTCGACGAGGCCGGACCCCACGGCGTAGATGTAGCTCTGCTCTCTTTGGCGGACCGCCTGGCCACTTGGGGGGCCCAACCGTGGACGCGACGCCTGGAGGTGGTGAGACGACTGCTGGAAAGCTACTACCTGCAGCGGGAGCTGGTGGTGGCGCCGCCCAAGCTGTTGAGCGGCCACGACCTGCTGGCCCTAGGCGTGCCGTCCGGCCCAGAGGTGGGTCGCCTGCTGCAACGGCTGCGAGAAGCCCAGGCGGAAGGGCTCGTGACAACGCGTGAGGCTGCCGTGGAGTGGGTGCGCGCCGGCGTTGAGGGGGGCATGGAGGAGCGGGCAGGCCATGAGCGGATGTGAGACGGTGCGAGAGTGGCACGATTTGCTTGCGCAGGTGGCCGTGGCCAAGACCGGCAAGTATGCCACACGGGAAAGCGGCGATACCGTGGAGACGGTGGAACGCCCCAACGGGGGGCTCTCGGTGGTGATGGCCGATGGGCAGAGGAGTGGGCGCAGCGCCAAGGTGATCAGCAACGTGGTGGTGCGCAAGGCCCTCTCTCTGCTGGCCGAAGGGGTGCGCGACGGCGCGGCGGCCCGCGCTGCGCACGACTACCTGCGCACCAGCCGCTCGGGGCAGGTCTCGGCTACGCTGAACATCCTCTCGCTGGACCTGGCCACCGGCACCGTGGTCATCTCCCGTAATAGCCACTGCCCAGCGCTGGTCATCCGCGGCGGGCAGGTGATGGCGCTGGACGAGCCCAGCGAGGCCGTGGGCATTCACCCGCGGGTGAAGCCGGCCATCTCTGAGCTGCCCATCGAGGCGGACCTCTGCGTGGTGGCGTTCACCGACGGGGTGCAGGGGGCTGGCCACCTCAGCGGGGGCAGTTGGGATGTGGCGTCGTTCGTCGGCCAGTGCCTGGCCGAAGGGGTGCATGGCGCTCCGGATCTGGCCGACGCCATCCTGTTGCAGGCTCGCGCGCTGGATGCAGGCCGCCCCCGCGATGACATGAGCGTGGCCGTGCTGTGGTTGCTGCAGGCCGAGGGGCACGACGGGGCACGGCGCTTGCAGGTCAGTGTGCCGTTGGGTTCACACTGAGCGCACGATTCCTGCCCGGTGCGGAGAGGAAGGAGGGCAAGACCAGGTGCGAGTGGCCATTGCCGGGCCGTGCGGGGCGGGAAAGACCACGCTGCAGCGGCGTCTGCAGCAGGTTGGCTTCAACGCGGTGGCCATCGCCCAAGAGCACTCCCACGTGCCGGACATGTGGCGGCGGGTGACCCAGCCCGATCTGCTCATCTACCTGGACGCCTCGTTGGAGACGATCCGTCAGCGCATGAGCCCCACCTGGGAGAGTTGGCTGCTGGATCTGCAGCGACAGCGCCTGCGCCATGCTCGGCAGCACTGCCACCTCTACCTGCCTACCGATGGCCTCACGCCCGAGCAGGTGGTAGAACGGGCTGTGGTCTTCCTGCAGGCCTGGCGAGCGGCTCCAACCCAAGGGCAATAGAGAGAGTCTGGAGGGGAAACCCTCCAGACTCTTCGCGTGTCGTCTCGTGAAGCCCTGGTCCAGGCTCAACTGGGCGGGGTGAACTCGGGGCCGTACTGCAACTCGCCGTAGAGGTCTTGGTAGGTGCCCCAGGTGCCGTTGTTGTAGAGCACGAAGATGGTGCGGTTGTCGTTCCAGAGCATCAGGCCCCTGACGAACGGCTGCGCCACGCCCCAGAAGCCGCGCTCCGGCGACTTGGCCCAACCCAGCGGCCCGCTGGGCCCGCTGAGGTAGTTCATCCAGACTTTGCCGAAACCCCGCACCGGCTCGAAGAGGCCAGACGGCGGCACATAGCCCCACTTCTCCCGGTCTCGCCACGATTCCCAGTTCTCGTCGTAGGCTTTCCATGTTCCGTCGTGCTTCAGCACGTAGATGGCGCGGGTGTCTTGCCGCCAGAGCATGTGCCCTGTCTGGAACGGCTCTTCAGCCATCCAGGTGACGGTCTGTTGGGCCGTAGCCAGGCCCAGGCCATCGCGCACCGTGGGGTTATCCCGCCACACCTTGCCGAAGCCGCGGATCGGCTCCCACTGGCCCACTCCCGAGCCAGAGTACGAGGCCTGCCCGATGAAGGCCAACTGCACCTGCTGACCGGGCGGGTTGCCCGGCTTCCACTCCATCTTGGCCCGCTGGAACCACTGGACAAGCGTGCCGGCGCCTGCTTCGTTCTTGGCCTCGGTCAGCGGGTAGCCGAAGATGTCTACCCCGCCATGAGCCTGGAAGAACTGCAGGAAGGCGTTGCTGACGATGTGCCCGATCATGGCGAAGTAGCGGTGCTGGGGGTTCCAGGGCGTGGTCCAGTTGGGCACGGCTGGGTCTGGCGGCCCATAGAGCTCCGAGCCGATCAGGCCAAGCTGCACGCGGTACGGTTCGGGCTGCTCGGGGTGGAGCTCGAAGCGAGCTCGCTGGAAGTACTGCACCGTGAGCCCGCTGCGGGTGAAGCGGTCTGAGATGGGGTAGCCGAAGACGGCGGCCCCGCCCTTGGTCTCCCAGAAGGTGAGGAACTCGTCGCTGACCACCTGGCCGGTCTCAGGGAAGTGGCGAGAGCGCACCGGCGGCTGCGGCGAGGGCGGGGAGACGGGCCACTTGGGCGTCTTGTTCAGCCATTCCTCGCCGATGTTGCCCATGTAGACGCGGCTGTCGCCGGGGTAGACCTCCAGGCGAGCGCGCTGGAACCACTGGATGATGGCCCCGCCTTCCACCTGGTAGGCTTCGCTGATGGGGTAGCCGAAGAGGGTCAGCGCGCCGTGGTTACGGTAGAACGACAGGAAAGCGCCGGAGACTGCATGCCCCGTCTGGGGGAAGTACTGCTGGTCGCTGCGCCCGGGCGTGGTCCAGTTGGCCACCGCCGGATCAGGGGCATGGATCTGCGACCCCACCAGCCCAAGCTGCACCTGGTAGGGGGCCGGGTTGCCCGGCCACCACTCAAACCGAGCCCTCTGGAAGTACTGGACGGTGGTCCCGCCCTCCAGGAACTCGTTGGTGATGGGGTAGCCGAAAATGGAGACGCCGCCGTAGCGGTCGAAGAAGTCCAAGAATGCGCCGCCGACCGTCTTGCCGGTCTCCGGGAAGTGGCGGTAGCGCAACGGCCCTGACGCGCTGGCGCTGAGGGCCGGCACGAGCAGCAGTAGGGCCACCATCACCCAAAGGGTCAGCTGATAGTTTCGTCGTCTCTGCATGGTCCGATCCTCCTGGCGGTACCTGCGGCCTTGTCAGGCTTGCCGGGATGGGCCCGGCCTTGGCAGTGAGTACGGCTGTTTGCCGCGCCGAGCGACTCCGTCCCGGGGACCGACGGATGGTCATGCCACAACCTGACATAACCATTATACACCGTTCTCTGCCCTATGTCAACCGTCTGCTTGCTGAAGTGCAAGGATTGTGCCTACCTGGAGGCGCGCCAGCCCTCGTCGCTTCCACGCGATGGGGCGCCCATGGGAGAGGTTGGTCGGTCGCGGCGGCCTGTAGTATAATGGCCCCACAGAACAGCCGCCGCGGGGACATTCAGCCCAAGACCACACCCATGCGCCAACAATACCTGGAGATCAAGCGACAGTATCCCGATACTGTCGTCCTCTTCCGCTTGGGGGACTTCTACGAGACCTTCGACGACGACGCTAAGCTGGTCTCCCAGGTCTGCGACGTGGTGCTCACGTCGCGCCCGGTGGGCAACGACCAGCGGGTGCCGCTGGCCGGCGTGCCGTACCATGCCGTGGATGGCTACCTGGCCAAGCTCATCGAGGCCGGCCTCAAGGTGGCCATCGTGGAGCAGATGGGGGAGGTGCCGGCGCGAGGGCTGGTTGAGCGGGAGGTGGTGCGGGTGGTGACGCCCGGCACCGTGCTGGAGCCGGCCCTGCTGCCGGAGAAGCGCAACAACTACCTCATGGCGGTGGCGTGCCGCGGTGGGCGCGCCGGCCTGGCCTACGTGGATGTCAGCACCGGCGAGTTCGCCGTCTCGGAGCACGAGGGGCCCGACTGGCAGGATTGGGTGCGTGGTGAGGCGCGCCGGCTGGAGCCGGCCGAACTGCTGGCCGCAGAAGCGGAACTGTGGCGTGAGACCCTGGCCCCCAACGGCGACCAGCCCCTGCTGATCTCCGGGCTGCCTGCTTGGCAGTTCGATCTGGACCAGGCCGGTGATGCCTTGCGTCGGCAGTTCGGGGTGGCCAGCCTGGACGGCTTTGGCCTGGAAGGGAAGCCGCTGGCCGTGCAGGCCGCCGGGGCGCTGGTGCGTTACCTTCAGGAGACCCAGAAGGGGATGCTCACCCGCCTGAGCCCGCCCCGGGTCTACGAGACCACCGAGTTCATGCTGCTGGACCCGGCCACCCGCCGCAACCTGGAGCTGGTGGAGACGATCCGCAGCCGTGATGTAGCTGGCTCTCTGCTGGGTGTGCTGGACCAGACCTACACGCCCATGGGCGGCCGCCTGCTGCGCAAGCGGCTACTGCAACCCCTGCTGGACCTGCCGGAGCTGGAGCGGCGTTTGGACGCGCTGGAGGCGCTGCACGGCGATACGCCGCTGCGCTTGCAGCTGGCCCAGCACCTGAAGGGCCTGGGCGACCTGGAGCGCCTGGCCCAACGGGTGGCCAGCGGCGCTGCCGGCCCGCGAGACCTGCTGGGCGTGCGCCGCGCCTTGGAGGCAGCGCCGGCCGTGCTCACCGCGCTGGAAGAGGGGCAGGCGCGGACGGAGGGCGGGCTGGCCCGGGCTCTGGAGCGTCTGCGAGACCGCCTGGACCCCTGCCCGGATGTGGCCGGGTTGATTGCCCAGGCCATCGCCGATGACGCGCCGCCGATCCCCTCGGCCGGCGGGGTCATTCGTCCGGACTTCTCGCCGGAGCTGCGGGGCGTCCGCCAGTCGGCGCAGGAAGCGCGTGACTGGGTGGCTGGGCTGGAACAGAGGGAGCGCGACCGCACCGGCATCCGCTCCCTCAAGGTGGGGTACAACAAGATCTTCGGCTACTACCTGGAAGTGACCAAGCCCAATATTCACCTGGTGCCGCAGGACTACGTGCGCAAGCAGACGGTGGCCAACGGTGAGCGCTACATCACTCCGGAGCTGAAGGACTACGAGTCGCTCATCCTCAACGCCGAAGAGCGCATCCAAGAGCTGGAGATGGAGATCTACAAAGGGGTGCGGGCGAAGGTGGGCGAGTCTACCGACAGGCTGCTGGGTACGGCGGCCGCCTTGGCCGAGATCGACCTCTGCGTGGCCCTGGCCGAGGCGGCGCACCGTAACCGCTACGTGCGGCCAGCCCTCAGCGACAGCCCGCGCATCCATATCATCGGGGGCCGCCACCCGGTGGTGGAGCTGGGCCTGCGGGAGCAGCCGTTTGTGCCCAACGATACTCACCTGCTGCCGGAGGAGAGCATCCTGGTCATCACCGGCCCCAACATGAGCGGTAAGTCCACCTACCTACGGCAGGTGGCCCTCATCGTCCTCATGGCCCAGATCGGCTCGTTTGTGCCGGCCGACCGCGCCGAGATCGGGCTGGTGGACCGCATCTTCACCCGCATCGGCGC
>JAAYZY010000267.1 GCA_012514615.1 Chloroflexota bacterium
CCACCGCCACGCGCACCCCCACGCCCACCGACACCCGGGTGCCCACGGTCACCCCCACGCCCACGGCCACACCCACCACCGGGCGCATCGTGGGCCTGGTCTACGCCGACCTGAACCGCAACGGCGTGGCGGACCCCACGGAGCCGGGCCTGGCCGAGGTGATGGTGCGGGTGGGGCTGGCCGACGGCAGCGGGACCACCCATGTGGTCTTCACCGGGCCGGATGGGCGCTACGAGGCGGCCGGGCTAGACCCGGGGCTCTACCGGGTGGAGCAGACCGTGCCGCGGGGCTACACGCCCCTTTCGGCTACCGTGCTGATGGCGCTGGTTCAGTCCAACACCACGGCCGTGGCCAACTTCGCCGACTACCCGGCCGCTGGCGTGACCCTGCCGCTGATCCTGCAGGCGAAGGAGTAGCGCTGGGCAGAGCGACGCCCCGACTGCAGGGGGCCGGGGCGTCGCATCAGCGCCTGGTGTGGCCTCGAGGCTCAGGGGCGCACCTGCACGGTGACGGCGAAGGTCTTTTCCGGCGCTTTGTCGGCCTCCCAGGGCCGGCGGTAGACGAGGCGCAGGGCGCTCTCGCCTTGGTGTACGGCGCGGAAGCGGAAGGTGGTGACGCCCGGCGCGCCGGGCATGGCTGCGCCGGCGGTGTAGACCGGCTCGCCCAGGGGCTCCAGAACGCCCAGGCTCACCTCGGCCACCTCCCAGCCGTACCCGGTGCCGGGGTTGGCCGCCAGGGAGATCTCCATTTCGCTGCCCACCCGCAGCGAGACCGTCTCGTTGCTCTGGGCTTCGCTCACCTGCAGCACCTGCGGACCACACGCCCCCATCATCCAGATCGCTCCCAAGACCATGGCAAACGTCAACAGCCGCTGCGCCACCGCAGTCCTCCTTCCCCCTGGCCTGCAGGAGGGGCTCCCGTCGGTCGGATCCCTCTGCCTGTGCTGTGTGTGAGACGATCACACACGCTGGAAGGTTCCCCTGTGCAGGTTTTCGGCAGCAATTCCCGTGCCAATCGTACCCCAAAGCGGGCAGAATGGGCAAGGCCTCTGGGGGCTGCGGGAGGGCGTGGACGTTGGCGCGGGCGGCGTTTCCCATGTACAATGGGAGGCGGGGAGGGAAGCGTTCCATGAGCCACCGTCCTTGGCTGCGACTGCTCTCGCCGGCCACTCGGGCCTTCGTCGCTGAAGGCCGCCGCCTGCCGGGCTACTCTCTGTGGGATGGCCTGCACGGCTACGTGTACGCCCGCTGGACCTACCTCTACATCGGCCTGGCCAGCGGCGACCGGCCGGCCTTGCGGCGGTTGCGGGCAGCCGCGGCCGCCATCCTGCGCCGCCTGCCGCGCCGCCAACGCAGCCCGGATGCGCCCACCTTCGCCGACGCCTACCACGGCAAGGTGGTACCCCTGTCGGCGGCCGCGCAGTTGGTTACGGTGGAAGAGGACGTGAACCTGGGCGACCTGGAGCAGATCATCCCTTACCGCCTGGCCCGGGAGATCGTCCTGCAGCACCCCCAACGCATCGTGGCGTTGGACTGCCCCTGCCGCGTCGGCAAGACGAACCCCTGCCTGCCCCTGGATGTCTGCCTGATTGTGGGCGAACCGTTCGCTAGCCTGGTGCGGGAGCATCAGCCGACCCGCTCCCGCTGGATCACGCCCCACGAGGCGGTGGAGATCCTGCAGCAGGAAGACGCCCGAGGCCACGTGCACCATGCCTTCTTCAAGGACGCCATGTTGGGGCGCTTCTACGCCATCTGCAAC
>JAAYZY010000268.1 GCA_012514615.1 Chloroflexota bacterium
CCCAGTTCGCCAACCTCTCCCCCGATGTGGGGCTCACCTCCTTCTTGGAGGAGGTGGCGCTGGTGTCGGACGTGGATGACCTGGAGGAGTCGGCTGCGGCGCCGGTGCTCATGACCCTGCATATGGCCAAGGGGCTGGAGTTCGCCGTGGTTTTCATCGTGGGGCTGGATGAAGGCATTCTGCCCCACAGCCGCTCGCTGGAGGATCCGGAAGAGATGGAGGAGGAGCGCCGCCTCTGCTACGTGGGTATCACCCGGGCCAAGGAGCGGCTCTACCTGCTGCACACCTTCCGCCGCAGCCTCTATGGCAGCAGCGAGCTCACCGAGGCCAGCCGCTTCCTGCGGGACCTGCCGCCTTCCCTACTGGAGGGGCGCACCCCAAGCCAGCCGACCCCGTCGCGGCGCTCCCTGGGCCGGCCGGATTCTCGGGCCGCCTTGGAGCGGGTGACCTACTGGTCGCCGGGCCAGGCGGAGCGCAAGCCGGCGGCCCCGGCCGCCTTCCAGGCCGGCGACCGGGTGCAGCATCCCACCTTCGGCTCGGGCCTGGTGATGCAGTCGACCCCCAGGGTGACGACGAAGAGGTGACGGTCGTCTTCGAGCAGGCGGGGGTCAAGAAGCTGCTGGCCCGCCTGGCTCGGTTGGAAAAGGCCAGCCGCAAGTAGCAGGAAGGTACGCCGGAGGGGAGAGGTGAGCAGTGAGGGAAGGTGGCGCATCACGGACCTGGCCCCCGACGACGCCGAGGCTGTAGGGCAAGCGGCTGCCCTGCTGGTGTGGGCCTTTGCCCAGCACTGGCCTAACGCCTGGCCCACGCAGCAGGCGGCTCTGGATGAGGTGCGCGAGTGCCTGGCCAGGGAGAGGGTCTGCCGGGTGGCTCGGTCGGCCGATGGCACAGTGCTGGGCTGGGTGGGCGGCATCCCCCAGTACGACGGCCACGCCTGGGAGGTGCATCCGCTGGTGGTGCATCCAGAGCACCGCAGACAGGGGATCGGCCGGGCCCTGATGCAGGACCTGGAAGCGTTGGCCGCGGCGCGGGGTGGGCTGACGCTCTTCTTGGGCAGCGACGACGAAGACAACATGACCTCGCTGGGCGGCGTGGAGCTCTACCCCGACCCCCTGGCGCACCTGGCGCGCCTGCATGACCGACGCGGCCACCCCTTCGGCTTCTATCAACGGCTGGGGTTCGTGGTGGTGGGTGTTATGCCCGACGCCAACGGCTTCGGCAAACCCGACATCTACATGGCCAAGCGGATCGCTCGTAACGGTTGAGCCGGTGCGGCCGGCTTCTGCTTGCCCCGCACCCTTCTTCGTGCTACACTGGCCCTATGGAATACCTGGTGCAGGGACTGCAAAGATCCGTGTTCGACGCGGAGCCGCTGGAGGCCACCCTGGCGCGTCACCTGGACCTGCCCGAGGTGCAGGCTGTGACGGTGGAGCGCGAGGCCTTGGACGCGCGGCGGAAGAACCGCATCGTCTGGGTCTACACGCTGCGCTTCTCGGCGCCCCAGATGACCCCACGCCTGCAGACCCTCTTGGCGGCTGGCGCCGTCACCCCCTACACGCCGCCGCCGATGACGCCGGCGGAACCGCGCCTCACCCTGCCCGAGCAACCGGCGATCGTGGGCTTCGGGCCGGCCGGGATGTTCGCTGCCCTCTTCCTGGCCCGGGCCGGTTATCGCCCCTTGGTGTTTGAGCGGGGCGAAGAGGTGGCCGCGCGGGCCCGTTCCGTCGCTCGTCTGTGGGAGACCGGCGAGCTGAACCCCGAATCCAACATGCAGTTTGGCGAAGGCGGCGCGGGCACCTTCTCCGATGGCAAGCTCACCACCGGCAAGGCCGCGCCGCTGGACCGCCTGGTGCTGGAGACGCTGGCAGCGGCTGGCGCGCCGCCCACCATCCTCTCCCGGGCCAAGCCCCATGTGGGCACCGACTACCTGCGGCGGGTGGTGCAGAACATCCGCCAGGAGATCGTCGACGCTGGCGGCGAGGTGCGGTTCGGCCACTGCTTTACCGATCTGCATCTGCGGGAAGGCCGGGTCGAGGCGATCACGGTGAACGGGGCTCGGCTGCCCACCTCTTGTCTGGTGCTGGCCGTGGGCCACAGCGCCCGGGATACGGTGCGCCTGCTGCAGGAGCGTGGGGTGCGCATGGAGGCCAAGCCGTTCGCCGTGGGTGTGCGGGTGGAGCACCCGGCGGCGTTCATCAACGAGCGTCAGTACGGCGCGGCAGCCGCGGCGGTGCTGCCCGCGGCCGACTACAAGCTGACCTATCAGCACGGGGGGCGAGGGGTCTATTCGTTCTGCATGTGCCCCGGCGGGCAGGTGGTCTGCGCCGCCAGCGAGCCGGGCGGGCAGGTGACCAACGGCATGAGCCGCTATGCCCGTGACGGGGCCTATTCCAACAGCGCCCTGGTGGTGGGGCTGGACCTGCCGGCCCTGGGGGTGGGCTCTGCCCTCGAGGCCATGGCCCTGCAGCAGGGCTGGGAGCAAGCCGCCTTCCGGGCTGGCGGCGGGGGCTTCTGGGCCCCGGCGCAACGAGCGACAGACTTCCTGGCGGCTCGGGTCTCGCGCCGCCTGCCGGAGAGCACCTACCGCCCGGGCATCCGTCCAGCGGACCTGCGGCAGGTGCTGCCGACCGTAGTGGCCGATGGGCTAGCGGCGGGCCTGGCTCGTTTCGACCGGCTCATGCCTGGCTTCGTCGCGCAAGGTCTGCTGGTGGGGGTGGAGAGCCGCACCTCCAGCCCGGTGCGCATCCTGCGGGACGACGACTGCCAGTCGGTGTCGACGCCGGGGCTGTTCCTGCTGGGTGAAGGGGCCGGCTATGCCGGCGGCATCGTCACCTGTGCCCGGGACGCCCTGCGCTTCGCCCGGCTGGTGAGGCCCAGGGGGTAGGCTGTGGCGGCTAGGGTGTGCGTGGGTGTGGTGGGGGCTGGGCCTGCCGGCATCATGGCGGCGCTGGAGGCGGCCGAGCGAGGGGCGGCGGTATCGCTCTTCGATACTAACGAGGTGGTGGGCCGCAAGCTGCTGGTGACCGGCAACGGGCGCTGCAACATCAGCAACATTCATGCCAGGGCCGAGCGCTACGCCTGCACCGACCGAAGCGCTTTGCAGCAGGCGCTGGCGTGTTGTGGTCACCGAGAGACGGTGGCTCGCCTGCGGGAGTGGGGCATCCCCACCTACGCCACTGCGGATGGCTGGTGCTACCCCCTGTCGGAATCGGCGGCGACGGTGGCTGAGACGTTGGCGGAGGTGCTGGAGCTGGCCGGCGTGGCCTTGCGCCTGAAGACCCACGTCAGCGACCTGCAGCCAGCGGACGGCGGCGTGGCGCTGACCTTGGGCGGCGGGCCGCACCAGGAGCGGTTCGACAGGGTGGTGCTGGCCTGCGGGGGCAAGGCCTACCCGGCCCTGGGCTCCCGGGGCGAGCTCTTCCCGGCCCTGGAGCGGCTGGGGCACACGGTGGTGGCCTTGCGCCCCGCCCTGGCGCCGCTGCTGGCCGACGTGCGCTGCTTCCACAAGCTGCAGGGTGTGCGCCTGGATGTGAGGCTGACCTTGCGGGAAGGCCAACGCCCCTTGGGGCAGACCGTGGGCAACCTCATGTGGACGCAGAGCGGCTTCAGCGGGCCGGCGGCTATGGATCTGAGCCACCTGGTGAGCGCCCGGCCGGGCGCGGCGCTGACCCTCTCCATCGACCTGCTGGCCGACCGCCGCCCCGCGCTGCTGGAGGCGCTGAAGCGGTGGGAAGGGCAGCCCATGCCGCTGGCGGTGGCCCTGGGGTCGGTGCTGCCGCCCAAGGTGGCCCCGGTGCTGCTGCCGCTGGCCGGGCTGAAGGCAGACGTGCGCCTGCACCAGGTGAGCCCAGCCGAGCGGGAGCGGCTGCTGCGCCTGTTGGGGGGGCTGGCGGTGGAGGTGCGTGGGACGCGGGGGTTCGACGCGGCGCAGCTTGCGGCCGGCGGCGTGCCGCTGGCGGAGGTGGAGCCGACGACTATGGCTTCGCGACGGACGCCTGGGCTGTACCTGGCCGGCGAGGTGCTGGACGTGGTGGGGCCGTGCGGCGGCTACAACCTGCAGTGGGCCTGGAGCAGCGGGGCCCTGGCCGGCGGGGGCGCGGCGGAGGCGGCATCGTGAGCAAGGGTTTCGATGTGTTGGTGGTGGGGCGTCGCCTCTTCTGCGATGTCATCTTCACGGGGTTGCCCCAGACGCCGGCCCTGGGCCACGAGGTCTTCGCCCAAGAGCTGACCCTCGCGGCTGGCGGGGCCATCTCTACCGCGGCGGCCCTCAAGCGGCCGGGCTTGGAGCCGGGCCTGGTGGCCGACTTGGGCAGCGACCCCTTCAGCCAGTTCGTGCTGGGGGAGGTGCGCCAGGCTGGGCTGGAGGCTTCGCTGCTGCGTCTGCACGGGGGGCCGCTGCCGGTTCTCACTGTGGCCTTCTCCAACAGCGACGACCGCGGCTTCATCTTCTACGCTGCGGCGTCGCCCTTCCCCCCGCCGGGCCCAGGGCTGTTGGAGAAGGCCCCCGCGCCGCTGCTGCATTTCGGCAATCTGCGTCTGGCCCGCGAGCTGCTGCCCTTGCTGCGTGCGGCGCGAGCCCGGGGCCTGCTGGTGACTTCGGACTGTCAGTGGCCGCCGGCGTCGCTGGAGGAACCGGGCATTGCCGAGACGCTGGGGCTGCTGGACGCCTTCATGCCCAACGCCGAGGAGGCTCGGGCCATGACCGGTCAGGCGGACCTCCTGGCGGCGCTGGCTCGGCTGGGTGCTCTGGCGCCACAGGTGGCGGTGAAGGACGGCTGCCGCGGCGCGCTGGGCGTTGAGCAGGGGCGTTGGCGGCGGGTGGGCCCCCTGCCGGTGCAGGCGGTGGACCCCATCGGCGCGGGCGACTGCTTCAGCGCCGGCTACCTGCTGGGTCTGCTGGAGGGACGGCCGCTGACGGAGCGGCTGCATTGGGGCAACATCTGTGGGGGGTGCTGCACCCGGCCGGCGCGGCGGCGTAGCCGCCGCGCCGCCGCGTCAGGAGTTCGCGTCCTGACTGAAGCGGTTCCCCCAGCCGGCGGTGGCGGAGGAGGGGCGATGGCCGCGGTGAAGATCGCTGTCATCGGCGGGGGCAGCGCCTACACCGCCAGCTTTCTGCGCTCGCTGGTGGGGAAGGGCGCGGCCTTCCGCTGCAGCCAGATCACCCTGATGGACGTGGCGGCAGAGCAGGCGGCCCTCATCGCTCGCTTGGGGCAGCGCATGGCCGAAGGTGTTGGCCTGGACCTGTGGGTGGAAAGCGTCGCCGATCGGCGCACCGCGTTGCGGGACGCCGGCGCGGTGCTCACCACCTTCCGGGCCGGCGGTCTGGAGGCGCTGCCCCTGCGCCATGGGGTCATCGGCCACGAGACGGTGGGGCCGGGTGGTTTCTTCTTTGCCCTGCGCACCCTGCCGTTGAGACGGGAGATGGCCGCAGAGGTGGCGGCTGTGGCGCCCCGGGCGTGGTGGCTCAACTACAGCAACCCCACCAACATCGTCGCCGAAGCGTTGACTCGCCGGGCGGGGGCGCGAGCCGTCGGCCTGTGCGATCGGGGGCGGCACGACGCGCGCCAGGTGCTGCGGCTGCTAGGGCGGCCGGCGGAGGGCTTCCAGTTCTGGTCGGCTGGGCTGAACCACGCCAACTGGTGTACCCGCTTCCGCCAAGGGGGGCAGGAGATCGTGCCGTTGCTGGTGGAGGAGGCCCCGCTCCTGCTGGACGACCCCACGTTGCCCAGCCGCTGGCGCCAGGTGGTGGCCCTGACGGCGCAGTACGGTCTGCCGCCTTCGTCGTACCTGCCCTACTACGCCTTCCCGCAGGAGACGGTGGCGGAAGGGCAGCGCCAACCTGCCAGTCGCGCCGAAGAGGTGATGGCTGAGCTGCCGGCCATCTGGGCCCACTATGAAGAGCAGGCCGAACGCTCGGCGCCGCAGCTCACCCGGCTGCGGGGTTCCGGCGGCTTCGACAACCTGGCGGTGGAGGCGCTGGACGCGTTGCTGAACGACACGGGGGCGGTGCACATCGTCAACACGCCGGGCCGGGGGGCGCTGCCGGGCTTCCCGGCGGAGCGGGTGGTGGAACTGCCCTGCCGCCTGGACGCCGATGGGGCTACACCCTTGGTGCAGCCGCCGCTGCCGGCGGCGGTGGCCGGGCTGATCGAGGTCCTGGGCGAGTACCAGGCCTTGGCCGCGGAAGCCGGCTGGTGCGGCGGGCGGCGGGAGGCCATCGCCGCGCTGGCGGCCAACCCACTGGTCTGGTCGCTTCCCAAGGCTCGCGCTCTGTACGACGACCTGGCCGCGGCGCACCGCACCTACCTGCCCCAGCGCCTGCTGAGGTGGAGGGTGAGAGGACGCACTGCATGACCGAGCGTCTCCGTCAGGTGGATCGTTGGCTCCTGGCGCTTCTGCTGGGGGCGGCCTTCGCCCTGCGCCTGTGGGGGCTGGGGGCCGACAGCCTCTGGTACGATGAGACGGTGACCCTGTTCATCGCCCAGGAGAGCTTGCCGCGCCTGCTGGCCCACACCGCCGGCGACATCCATCCCCCTCTCTACTACCTCTTGCAGCACCTGTGGCTGGCAGCAGCCGGCAACGGCGAGTTCGCCGCGGCCTTCTTCTCCCTGTTTTGGGGCGTGCTGCTGGTGGCGCTGGGGGCGCGCTTGGCCCTGGCTGTTGCCGGCCAGCGGGAGGTGGCCGGGCTGACGGCCCTGCTGCTGGCCTTCTCGCCCTACGGCCTGTGGTACTCGCAGGAGGTGCGCATGTACACCCTGGGAGCCAGCCTGGGCCTGTTGGCGGCGCTGGCGCTGTGGCGCTGGCTGGGGGCGCTGGCGGCTCGCCCCGGTCTGGGCGGCCGCTGGATGGCGGTCTATGCCCTGTGCGGGGCGTTGGGCCTCTACACGCTCTACTACTTCGCCTTCTTGCTGGCGTTCTTGGGGCTCTGGGGCCTGGCAGCGCTGGCGCGGCTGCCCCGATCGGGGCGGGCGCAACGCATGGCCGCTTGGGTCGGCGCGCAAGGGGCCATCCTCGCCCTTTTCGGGCCGTGGCTGCCCATCGCCTGGCGGCAAGCGGCCAACCCGCCGGTGCCGCCCTGGCGCAGCTTCACACCCTTGGGGCAGGTGCTGGCCGAGTCGTGGCAGGCCCTGGCGTTGGGCCAGTCGGCCCCGGCCGGGGTGGGGTGGCTCTTCGTGGCCTTGGCGGCGTTGCTCTGGCTGGGCGGGGCGATGGCCCTGGCACGCCGCGGCCGGCGGCAAGCCGTCTGGTTCTTGGCCGGCTACACCTGGGTTCCTTTGGCGGCCATCTTCCTTGCTTCCTACGCCACGCCCCTCTACCACCCCCGCTACCTCTTCACCTACTCGCCGCCGTTCTACGCCCTGGCGGCGGCCGGGCTGGCCGCCGCGCGGCGCTGGGGCCGTCGCCTGCCGCTGGCGCTGCTGCTGACCGTGCTGGTGGGCTTCGGCTGGTCGGCCGGGCGCTTGTGGGCCGTGCCGGACTACCGCGCCGACGCCCATGGGGAGGCGGTGCAGACCTTGGAGTCCCTCTGGCGGCCGGGCGACGCGGTGCTGATCCATGCCGGCTACGTCTACACGGCTCTGGAGCACTACTACAACGGCCAGGTGGGGTGGCGGGGCCGCCTGGTGGACTACCCCACGGCGCCCACGCCGGCCGGGCCGGTGTGGGTGCAGGCAGGCTCGGTGGATGGCGAGGCGAGCTTGGGCTGGGGCGACCGGCGCTCCGACTTCTATGCCATGCCCGCGGCGGAGGCGCACCAGGCCCTGGAAGACCTCTTCCGCCGCCACCCCCGGGTCTGGGTCTACCGCTGCTACGATACGGTCACCGATCCCCAGGGCCTGGTGCGCGGCTGGTTGGGCGAACTGGGCACTCCCTTCCACGACCAGGTCTTCAGCGGGCCCAGCAGCCTGCGCCTGCAGGGCTACGTGAGCCGCCTGGCCGCGGCCCCAACCGCGGCAGGGGATGGCCCAACCTTCGGCGGCGCGCTGCGCGTGGTTGGGGTGCAGGCTCAAGAAGGCCAGGAGGGGACGGTCTGGGCCGACCTGGCTTGGCAGCGGGTGGGGCCCATGGCCGCCGATTGGGTGGTCAGCCTGCGGCTCTACGACGAGGCAGGCCAGCGCGTGGCGCAAGTTGACGAAACGCCGCTGGGGCCGCTCTACGGCCCTAGGGAGTGGCCGGCCGGCCAGACCGTGACCCAACCGCTGCGGCTGGCCTTGCCGCTAGGGACTCCGCCTGGGGCCTACTCGGTGCGCCTGACGGTCTACGATCGGCAGACGCGCCAGCCGATGCCTGATGAGGCAGGGCAGGCAGAAGTGCAGGTGGGCGCGCTGCGCCTGACGCAGCCCGACCACCGCGCCGTGGCGATGGGGATGGGCATCCCCTACGGAGCGCGCTTCGCCGGCGGGGCGCGCCTGCTGGACGCCAGGCCGGCCACCTACGAGCCGCAGCCGGGCGAGCCGTTCACCCTGGAACTGCTGTGGCAGCGGGAAGGCGCGGGGGCCACGGAGACGCCTACGCTGTTCCTGCAGGCGGCGGACGATGGGGGCGCCCTGCTCTGGGCCGAAGAACGGCCGTTGGGCGGTCCGAGCTACCCCTACACCGCCTGGGCAGAGGGCGAGGTGGTGCGCACGCGCCACACCCTGCGGCTGCCGGCCGACACCCCCAGTGGGGGGTACGCCCTGTGGGTAGGCTTGTTGGGGCCGTACACAGGGGGGCGACTGCCGGCTTCGCAGCGACCGGGGCTTTCGGCCGACCGCCTGCGCCTAGGGACGTTGACCGTGCGGGCTCGCCAGCCGCTCCCAGCCGCGGCGACTGCCTTCGCCCAGCCCAGCGGGGCCGAGTTTGGCCAGGGGATCGTCCTGCTGGACTATGACGTGGAGCCGGCGGCGGCTGCGGCGGGGGAGGAGATGACCGTGCACCTGCGCTGGCAGGCGCGCCGGGCGCAGGGTGGAGACTATCACCTCTTCCTGCACCTGACCGCGGTGGATTCGCCGTTGCCGCTGGCCCAGGCGGACGCTCCGCCGCTGGGGGGCGCCCTGCCCACCGGCCGCTGGCTGCCTGGCGAGACGCTGGCCGATCGGCTGACCCTGACGCTGCCGGCTGGCACGCCGCCGGGGGGTTACCGCCTGCGGCTGGGGTTCTACGAGCCGAGCACCGGGGCGCGCCTGCCGGTGCGGGCGGCAGACGGCGCGCCGTTGGGCGACAGCCTGGACCTGGGCCTGCTGCAGGTGCGCTAGACGCGAAACGGGGCAAGCCAAGCGCTTGCCCCGCGACGGTGGGTCTGGGGGAACGGCCGTGCACCCCCTGTCGAACCGTACCCACTGGCTTGTACCCTCATCCCGACTCGAGCCAGGCTACCCTGCGGCACCCAGAGGTGACTACTTACCGCTGCTTCCTTCCGGACCTGACGGGGTTCGCAGGCCTCCGCCGCGCAGGACCCAGCTCTCAACGCCAGAAAGAGGGACAGTCCCAGTTGGCCTGGGCCCTCGAGGGGGGATTCAGCCCCGCTGTAGCGGATTGCGGGTACAGGGCACCGCTAGCTCCCCGCCTAGCACGACCGGGGCCATCTTACCCTAGGAGGGCTGGTTTGTCAAACGGCGGCCCGCTGGCTTTGCCGGCCTGGGCTGCCGCTTGGGGTGGCGGCGCGGGGGATCAGGCCCCGCCCAGCGCCTGATCCTCAGGCTGGCGCCGGTAGAGCGAGCGCAGGATGGCCAGGACGTTGGGCTGGCCGTTGGCCCTGCGGAAGCGAGGCGAGCGGCGCAGCAACCAGTACCGCACCAGCGGCTGGCAGAGCCACGCCAAGTGCCGCCGCGGCCCCAGCCGCCTCCTCAGGTCTTGGGACCAGTCGGCCAGTGTGTGCCGCTGGTAGTGCAGCACCTCTTCGGTGACCCGAGAATCGAGCCAATCGGCGCCGAACGGTTGGGCGTCGAACGCCTCGGCCGGCAGCATGCCCACGCCGCTAGCATTCAGCACCTGCTTGACCATCTCGCCGTAGAGGAACTGGCACCTTTCGCCCCCACCCAACAGCCAAGTCTTGCCCCAGACCTCTTCTGAAGCAGCGGCATTGGCCAAGGCCAGGCCCACATCCCGGGTGTGCACGAACTCCATGCGGTTGTCCAGCGGGATGGTGAACATGGCGGGGTCCAGCCGCAGGTCCAGGGGCAAGGTGGCAGCCAGGCGGAAGACCGCCCAGGGCAGGCCCGACTCACGCACCATCTCCTCGCAGCGGATCTTGTGCAACGAGTAGCGGTCGGTGGCCAGCAGGGGGTCGTCGGCCCGGCGCGGCGGCGGCTGATCGTGGGTGAGGCCGTAGACGTGCAACGACGAGGTGAAGATGATCTTGGGCGGCCCGGGCTGCGCCTTCAGGGCCTCCAGCAGGTTGGCGGTGCCGCCCACGTTGATCGCTTCGGCCCACTCCGGTTGCTCGTCGGTGCCCACGCCGGTGGCCGAGAGTTTGGGGATGATGAACGCCAGGTGGATCACCACGTCTTGGCCGTGCACGGCGGCGGCGACGTCCTGGGGCTGGCGCAGGTCGCCCCACACGATCTCCACCCTGCTGGCCCAGGCGCGGGCCTTCTTGAGGTTGGCCTTGGTTGGCACATCGAAGGCGCGCACGGTGTGGCCCTGAAGGTGCAGCTCGGCCAAAGTGCTGCTGCCGATGTTGCCAAACGCCCCTGTTACCAATACCTTCATGGTCGGTCCTCACTCCTCTTGGGGTTCACGTTGGCCTTGCTGCTGGAGCCCGGCCAGCAGCAGGCCCATGGACTCCGGCGCGGCTGCGGCCCAGTCGGCGCCGTCTGGGTCCAGCAGCCCCTGCATCAGCAGGCCGATGGCCAGGGCCAAGACGGTCTGGCCGGCCCGCTGGGGGTTCACCGGGGCCAAGGAGCCTTGGGCGACGCCAGATTCGATGAAGCCGGCGAAGAAGTCGCGGTAGCGGCGGTAGGGAGCTACCGTCTCTGCCCAGATCTGGGGGTCGCGGGAGGCTTGGCTCCAGAACTCCAGGAACAGGGGGAGCTGACCGCGGGCATCTCGGAAGACGGCGCCGAACAGACCGGCCATGCCCAGCAGCTCTTGGGGGGCGTCCTGGGCCCGGGAGCGGACGGCTTGCAGTTGCTCCTGCAGCTCGCTCAGCCAGCTCTCCAGCAGGCTGGCAAAGACGGCGTGCTTGCTAGGGAAGTGGTGGTAGAAGGCCCCCTTGCTGACCGCAGCGCCCCGACAGATGTCGGCCACGCCGGCCCTTTCGTAACCGTCGCGGGCAAAGCAGCTCAGCGCTGCCTCCAGGATGCGGGCGCGGGTCTCTTCGCCCCGCGGTTGGCTGACCATGGAAGCCCCTCCTCAGGAAAAGCATACCGAACGGTCGGTACTATTATAGCAGGGATGGGCGGGTGGGTCAAGCGGGTGTGCGGGATGGGCTCGCGGGTGGCTGAGTGGCGGGCGCTGTGGTACACTGCCGCCATCTCTGTAGGGAGAGGGGCTTGCCTCATATGACTGCAGACCAAGAAGCTGTGGC
>JAAYZY010000269.1 GCA_012514615.1 Chloroflexota bacterium
CCGATGGCACGCCGGCCAAGCTGCCCTATTGGGTGCGTCCAGAGCCGGCGAAGGATGGCTGGGCGTTGCGCTCCGGAAGCGGCCGAGTGATCGGCCGCATGCCCCAGGGGTGCTATTTCTTCGAGCAGGCCTACTACCCCTTCCAGGAAGCCGCCGACCTGGATGGCATCCCCCAGGCCATGCAGGAAGCCCTGTGGACGGGGGTGGCCAGGCCGCCAGGTCCCCTGGCCAGCGGGGCGGACGGCTGGCAGCGGTTGACGGAGGGCGCCCGCGCCCTGCGAGCCAGCAGCAACAGGGCCATCATCGCCATCTTCGGCGGGGCGTTGATGGAGCTGGGCAGCTTCCTCTACCGACACGACAACTTCCTGATGCTGCTGGCCGGCAATCCCAAGGAGGCCCACGCCTTCCTGGATCGGGTCTTGGAGATGCATCTGGCGCGTCTAGAAGCGTTCTTGGGGGCAGTGGGCCCGCACGTGGATATCATCACCTTCAGCGACGACTTGGGCATCCAGACCGGGCCCATGATCTCCCCCAAGATGTACCGCACCTTCTTCAAGCCGCGCCACAAGGTCCTCTGGAGCCGGGCCAAAGAGCTGGCCCCGGTGAAGACGCTGCTGCATTCCTGCGGCTCGGTGCGCGCCTTCATCCCCGACTTTATCGACAATGGGTTGGACGCCCTGAACCCGGTGCAAGTGTCGGCGGCAGGGATGGATGTGGCGGAACTGAAGCGGGAGTTTGGGCGCGACATCACCTTCTGGGGCGGCGGCTGCGACGCCCACCACGTGCTGCCCCGGGGCACCCCGGAGGAGGTGCGCCAGCACGTACGCGGGCAGGTGGCGGCGCTGCGGCCGGGGGGCGGGTTCGTCTTCCAGCAGGTGCACAACGTGGTGGCCGATGTGCCAGCGGCCAACATCGCGGCCATGCTGCAAGCGGTGAACGCCTAAGACACCTGGGCCGCCAGGTCAGGGGCCCAACGGAGCAGGTCTTCACGCAGGCGCAGCAAGGCCAGGTCCTTAGCCTTGATCTCCAGCATCACGTCGAAGGGCCTCAGCCCCTGCACCTGGCGCAGGAAGCTGGTGAACTCAAAGGGGTTCACGAAGTCGGCGTGCTGGGTCCACAGGGGTGGGCGCAGGACGTCCACCGGGCGGCCGCCGGCCGGGTCGGGCTGGCGGACCACCCGCGCTTCCGTGCGTGGCGAGCTGAAGTGGGCCTTGGGGCGCTGGTCGGCGGGCCAAGTGGAGAGGGCCAGGGCCAGCGCCTCGCCCATCGGCAAGTCGCCGGGGTTGTTCTGGTGGTGCAGGTTGTCGAACACCAGGCGGATGCCGGTGCGCTGGTGAATCCAGTAGGTGTCGACCAGGCCGAAACTCTTCTCGTCGTTCTCCAGCACCAGGCGGCGTTGAGCCATCGGTGTGAGCAGCCCTTCGAAGCGGCGCGCGAACCACTCTCGGGCCGCACCTCGGTCGCCGTACAGCCCCCCCACGTGTAGCACCACCACCGCCTCCGACCCCAGCCCCATCCCTTCCAAGATGCTGGCCTGCGTCTCGATGTCGGCGGCGCTGCGCGCCGCCAGGCCGTCGTCCGGCGTGTTCAGCACCACGTACTGCGAAGGATGGAACGAGAGCCGCAGCCCTTGCTCCCGCGCCGTCTGGCCCAACGCGGCCAGCTCTGGGGCGCACTCCTCGATCTGCCCATGGAACTGGGGCATCTCCGGGTGGGTCACATAGGGAGCCAGGTCCGACGACATGCGGTACATGCCGATGCCCGCCCGCTGGAGGTAGGCGAACAGGTCGCGCAGGTAGGCCAAGCTCACACTGAGGTGGGGGCGGTTCTGCCAGCGGCGGGCGTCGTGGGATTTCAGCCCGGGCTCCCCCAGGGCTTTGACGGCGAAGCCAAGGCGCAAGGGCGGCCTCCTGCAAGGTGGATGGCCGATTGTAGCACAGCCCATCCCTCCCCACAAGGCTGCAGGCGCTGC
>JAAYZY010000023.1 GCA_012514615.1 Chloroflexota bacterium
TCGTCCGATGGAGAGGAAGCACAGTTGGTTACGTATTTGTACCTGGCCCAGATTGTGGTTGCTATCGCCGTCATCGCTGCGATCCTGATGCAGACCAAGGGCGCAAACATGGGCGGCATCTTCGGCGGTGAAGGCTCGGTCTACCGCAGCCGCCGTGGCGTGGAGAAGACGTTGTTCAGCGCCACCATCGGCTTGGTGGTCGTGTTCTTCCTTCTGGCCCTGCTCACTGTGGTCGTGGCTGGGTAGCCGGATCGCCATCTCGCCGCTGGTTCCCTGAGGGGCATCGGGAGCGCTGCAGGGCGCCGCGGCTGGGGTAGCAGAAGCCCATGCGACTTTTCCGCTGGCAGTTGCTGATCGCCCTCCTGGGCACCGTGCTCATCGCCACGGTGCTGGGCTACGCAGCGCTGTCGCTGACCACCGGGACGGCCCCCGAGCAGGGCGGCGCCTTCGTGGAAGGCGTCATCGGCAACCCCCAGTGGATCAACCCCATCCTCTGCCAGTACAACCAGGTGGATTGCGACCTTAGCGCGCTGATCTTCAGCGGGCTGACGCGCCTGAACGAAAAGGGTGAGGTCGTTCCCGACTTGGCCGAGAGCTGGGTCGTCTCGGCGGATGGCCTGACCTACACCTTCCGCCTGCGGCAGGGCGTCCTCTGGCACGACGGCGCTCCGTTCACTTCGCGCGATGTGCTCTTCACCGTCAAGGCCATGCAGCATGCCGACTACCAGGGCGCGCCGCACCTGGCCCGCTTCTGGAGCGACATCGCCGTGGTGGCCGACAACGACTACACCGTGCGCTTCCTGCTGCCGGCCCCACTGGCGCCCTTCTTGGACTACACCACCATCGGCCTGCTGCCCGAACACCTGCTCTACACCATCGCCCCAGGCGACTTGCCCAAGGCTGAGTTCAACGTGCAGCCCGTGGGGGCCGGTCGGTTCCGCGTGGCCGAGGTGTCAGCTCAGGGGATCGCCTTGCTGCCCAACGAGAACGCCGCTGGCCCTGCCCCACATCTGGAGCGCCTGGAGTTCCGCTTCTACCCCGACGCCCAGAGCCTGCTGGAGGCGTACAAGCGGGGTGAGATCGTGTCGGTGAGCCGCGTCTCCCCTGATCTGATCCCCGAAGCTGCCGCCCTGCCGAATCTGGACCTCTACTCGGCGCGCATGGCCGGCTATGTGCTCATCTACCTGAACTTGGATGATGCCGCCAACCTGCCGTTCTTCACTCAGCGAGAGGTGCGCCAGGCGCTGCTCCAGGCGCTGGACCGCCAGAAGCTCGTGGATGAAGTGCTCAACGGGCAAGGGATCGTGGCCAACAGCCCCATCCTGCCGGAGACATGGGCCCACTGGCCAGGCCTGGCCCAGCATGCCTACGACCCTGCTCGCGCCGCTGAACTGCTGGATGCCGCCGGCTGGGTGGACCGCAACGGCGACGGCATCCGCGAGAACGAGGGCCGGACGCTCTCTTTCCGCTTGGTCACCAACGACGATCCCCTGCGGAAGCGCCTGGCCGAGTCGGTGGCGGCGCAGTGGCGCAAGATCGGCGTGGAGGCCACGGCTGAGTCGGTGAGCTTCGCCCGTTTGGTGGGCGAGTTCCTGGCCACGCGCCGCTTTGACGCCGTGCTCACCGGCCTCGAGCTCCCCGGCGACCCCGACCCTTACCCGCTTTGGCACTCAACCCAGGCCAAGACGCCCGGCCAGAACTACGGTGGCTTTGCCCTGCGCGCCGCCGATGAGGTGTTGGAAGCAGCGCGCACCACCACCGATGTCAACCGCCGCATCGCCCTCTATCAGCAGTTCCAGCAGTTGTTTGCCGATGAGGTGCCGGCTTTGCTGCTCTACTACCCGGTCTACACCTACGGCGTCGATGACCGAGTTCAGGGCGTTCAGGTGCTGCCCCTCAACGGCCCAGCCGACCGCTTCGCCACGGTGAACGACTGGTTCATCGAGACACGACGGGTCCTGCTGGGGCGCAACGCCAACTGACCCCGAGGTGACCCCGTGCCCGACGTGACGCTGCGCCAGTGGGCCGACCGATTGTCCCCATTCTTGGCCGAAGTGGAAGACGAGGTCGCGGAACTGACCCTGCAGCTTCTGGCCATCCCTACCCCCAATCCACCCGGCGAGAACTACCCCGCGGTGGTGGACCTCCTGGAGCGGCGGTTCCGCAGCCTGGGCATGGCCACCAAGCAGGTGCAGACGCCGCCAGCGCTACTCCTTCGGCACCGCATCTCGCCCAAGCGCCCGCGCCCTTCGCTGCTGGGCCGTTGGGGGACGGCCGCCGGCCCGTCGCTGCACTTTTACGGCCACTACGATGTGGCGCCGGCGCAGACCCCGGAGTTGTGGACGCCGGTGCTGGCTGGGGGCATGATGGTGGGGCGGGGCGCCGCCGACATGAAAGGCGGCCTGGCCTGCATCTGGGGCGCGCTGCGCTTGCTGCAGCGGGTTGGCCTGGCCCCCCAGCGGGCCGTCAGCCTGAGCTGTACCCCGGATGGGGAAAGCGGCGGCCAGACCGGACTGGGCCACCTGGTGGCCTCTGGCGAGCTGCAGCGTGAGGAGATCGCCTTCGCAGTGTCGCCGGAGCCCACCGGCGGCGGCATCTGGCACGCGGCCGAGGGCGCTTTCGTCTGGGAGGCGGAGGTCTGGAGCCGGGGAGCGCACCTGGATGCCCAGGCGGTCGCCGAGATGCTGCAGGTCGGGCAGCCCGCGGCGCTGGCCGATGGGCGTCTCGCCCGGCCGCCGGACGGCAGCCAGGAGCTCAGCCCAGCGTTGGAGCGGATGGTTTTCACCGTGGAGCGCCGATCCATCGCCGAAGGCGGGCTGGACGCGGCCAGGCAGGAGGTGGAGGGGCGAGCGGCCCGGCTCCGCGCCGAGGGCGTCGACCTGCGCCTGCGACCCTTGCTGGAGGCCGCGCCGTTCCGCACCCCGCCGGAGCACCCCGGGGTGCGTGTGCTGGAGCAGGCGCTCCAGGCGGCCAGCGGCAGCCGCCCGCAGCTCCAGGCCAGCCCGGGCCCCCTGGAGGGGCGCTACTTGGCCGGGGTTGGCGCCCCAACGGTGGCCAGCGGTCCGGGTCGCTTGTCGGTGGTTCACAGCCCGGCCGAGTGCGTGGCTGTGGGCGAGCTGGGGACGCAGACCCTGGCTTTTGCGCTCTTCCTGCTACGCTTTCCCTGGACGGACCCGGCGCGGCGTCTGTTGCACTGAAGGGGGAAGGGGCTTGGCCCCTGCGCCGGCCGTGGGAGGCCCCTCAGGCCTCGCCGGCCAGGCGACGCAGCTCCTCCTCGCCGATCATGGTCACGCCCAGCTCTTGCGCCTTGCCGAACTTGTCGGCCCCGGGCGCTTCACCTAGCACCAGGTAGTCGGTCTTGCGGCTGACGCTGCCGGTCACCTTGCCGCCTCGAGCTTCGATCCAGGCTTTGGCCTCCTGGCGGCTCAGGGTAGGCAGGGCGCCGGTGATGACGAAGGTGCGGCCAGCCAGCGGCGTGGGCCCAGCCGGGGCCCGAGGCTCTGCGGCCATGGGCAGGCCAGCGCGGCGCAGCTTGGCGATGAGCCGACGGTTGGCCTCCGACTGGAAGAAGCGGGCCGCCGACTGGGCGATCTGCGGACCGATCCCCTCCACCCCTTGCAGCGCCTGGGGGCTGGCGCCCTCCAGCGCCTCAACGGAGCCGAAGGCCTGGGCCAGGGCGCTGGCCACCACGGCGCCGACGTAGGGGATGCCCAGGGCTGTGAGCAGTTGCGCCAGGGGCCGCCCCTTGGAGGCGGCGATGGCCTGCAGCAGCTTCTCGGTGCTCCGCTGGGCAAAGCCGGGCAGCTCCAACACCTGTTCCGGTTGCAGCAAATACAAGTCGGCCACGTCGTGCACCAGGCCGGCGTCCACCAGCAGGTGCGCCGTGCGCTCGCCGAGACCCTCCATGTCCATCACCGCGGCGAAGTACTCCACCCGACGGCGCAGTTGGGCCGGGCAGGAGGCGTTGACGCAGACCACCGCCACCTGGTCTTCTTCCTTCACCACTGGCTCGCCGCAAGACGGACAGTGGGTCGGCGGTTGGTAGGGCCTCTCGCTGCCGCTGCGCCGCTCGGGCACCGGACCCACCACATAGGGGATCACCTTGCCGGCCCGGCGCACCACCACGTAGTCGCCCTCGCGGATGTCCTTGCGGGCCAGGTCTTCGAAGTTGTGCAGTGTGGCCTGCTTGACGATGACGCCATCCACCTCCACCGGCTCGAGCACGGCGTAGGGGTTCAGTGTGCCGGTGCGCCCCACGTTCACGGCGATCCGCAGCAGCTTGGTGGTGGCTTCGCGACCGGGGAACTTGAAGGCGATGGCCCCGCGGGGGTCGCGCCCCACGTAGCCCAGGTCGGCCTGCAGGCTTAGATCGTCGATCTTGATCACCATGCCGTCCACTTCGTAGTTGAGGGCATCCCGCCGGTCGTGCCACTCTTGGCAGTAGGCGATGGCCGCTTCCAGGTCTCCGAAACGCTGCGCCTCGGCCACCGGGAAGCCCATGGAACCCAGGTAGGCCAAGGTGTCCCACTGGGTGGCCAGCGCAAGCCCCTCGCTCTCCACCACGGCGTAGGTGAACAGGCTCAGGGGGCGGGCGGCGGTGATGCGAGCATCCAACTGGCGCAGGGAGCCGGCGGCGGCGTTGCGCGGGTTGGCGAAAGTGCGTTGGCCTTCGGCGGCCAGCTGCTCGTTGAAGGCGTCGAATTGGCTGATGGGCATGAAGGCTTCGCCCCGCACCACCAGGCGTGCCGGCGCGGCGGCGCCTTCTTGCAGCACTGGGATGCGCAGGGGCAGGGCTCGCACCGTGCGCAGGTTGGCGGTGATATCTTCGCCCACCTCGCCGTCGCCGCGGGTAGCGCCCCTGACGAAAAGGCCGTTCTCGTAGTGCAACACCACGGTGAGCCCGTCGATCTTGGGCTCTACCACGTAGGCAAGCGACGTGTTCTCCGGCAGCAGCTTCAGCGCCCGATCGCGCCAGGCGCGCACCTCGACTGGGCTGGTGGCGTTGGCCAGGCTGAGGATCGACGCCGGGTGCTGCACTTTGACGAACCCCTCCTGCACCCGGCCCGGCACGCGCTGGGTGGGTGAGTCGGGCGTCACCAGGGCGGGGTACTGCGCCTCCAGCTCTTGCAGCCGGCGCAGCAGGCGGTCGTATTCGCTGTCGCTGACGACCGGCGAATCCAGGACGTAGTAGCGGTGGTTGTGGTAGGCCACAACGCGCCGCAGCTCTTCCACCTCTTGGCTGATCGATGGGGGGATTGCTCCCATCTCCGTGCCTCCCGCGGGCTGCGCCGCTGGTTAGGGGGCGGTGCTGCCCAGCACCTGCAGCCACTGGCCAACCGCCCAACCCACATGACCCTCCAGATCCTGCAGCTGCCACCAGGTGTAGCCGTCGGACTGGGCCGGGCCGCCCACCACCTGGAAGATGGCTCCGTCGCTCACCAGCAACAGCACCTCGCCAACCCGGCTGGGCTGCCCACGCAGGCTCAATTGGCTGGCGCCGGCGCCTGCCACCTGCACCAAGCTGCCCACCTGCAGGGTGGGTGGGGTGGCAGTGGGCGTGGCCAGGGCTCGGGCAGGGCCGGCGGTGGGCACAGCCACACCAGGGCTGGGCGCCCCAGCGTCAGGTCGGGAGAGGATCCAGAAGGCCCCCAGCAGGGCAGCCAGGACCAGCAGGCCGCTGCCCCACCAGACGGCGGGGACGCTGCCGCGGGAGGCGCGCCTCGCCGACGGCGAGTTGTGGCGCGGGGCGGGTTCAGGAAGGCTCATGGCGCTCTCCTCACAAGCAAGTGGGGCTAGCCTCATTATACCAAAGCCAGGGCCGCCTGCCAAGCCCTCGCCAGCGCGAGCAGGCGGTCGGCCGGATCTGGGGCCCGCACCCCCGGTCGCCCCCGGGCAAGGGGGGGGCCATCTGTCATGGCCAGCGCGATGGACGCCAGGTGGCCCTGCCGGCCCCGCGTCTCGCCTTCGCCTTGGCTGGCAGCGAAGGGGGCGTGCTGCAGGGCGGGGAAACGGCGTAGGGGCGCACTCCGTGCGCCCCTACGTTACGTGGTGCGGGGTCAGCCTTCCGGCAGTGGCTGCCTCAGGCCTTGGGGTGGCGGAAGACCCGCTGGTTCAGGTTGCGGGCCAGGTGGATATCCTTTTCGGTGATCCCCTTGGCGTAGAAGCTGGTCAGGCGCAAGATGAGCTCGGAGCCTTGGACGGTGCAGATCGGGTGGTGCTCCGCCTCTTCGGCCAGCTTGGCCACGCGGTTCAGCAGCAGCACCGCCGCCCCAAAGGTCCCGCAGGGGATGGTGCGGCTCAGGGCGTTGCCGTGGCGCTGCCAGCCGGGAAGGGCGGCCAAGGCCTCGGCCAGGGCAGCATCGCCCAAGGCCGGCGGCTGCAGCTGCTCGGGCCGGATGTACTTCTCGAACCAGTTGATGATCTTGTACAGGCGCGCCACTCGGTGGTTGGGCTGGCCCGAGCGGGAGAGCTCATGCCCCTCGCTGGGGAAGCGCACCATGGTCACCTCCCGCTTGCCGCGGCGGCGCAGGTGGGCGAAGAAGCTCTCGGCCTGGCTGATGGGCACGCGGTAGTCTTGCTCGCTGTGGAGGATGAGCAGCGGCGTGGTGACGTTCTCGGCATGGGCGACCGGCGAGTACTCCCACAGATCTTGCAGCGTCTCGACCCGGGGCAGGCCTTCGTGCACCCACTCCACAGACTCAGGGATGTCGCCGCTGCCGAACATGTTCAGCTCGTCGTAGACGCCCCGCTGGGAGACGGCCGCCTTGAACTCGTGGTAGTGGGTCACGATCCAGCCGGTGAGGAAGCCGCCGTAGGAGCCGCCGGTGACCGCCAGGCGTTCGGGGTCCACTGTGGGCTCCCGGTCCAGCACTTCCTGCAAGCCTTTCATGATGTCGGGGGCGTCGGTGTAGCCGCCCTTCCCCCGGTCTTTCACGAACTGGCGGCCGTAGCCCGCCGAACCCCGGGGATTGCAGTAGAAGACGAAGTAGCCCCGGGACGTCAACACCTGGAACTCGTGCCAGAACGAGTTGCCCCACATAATGGACGGCCCGCCGTGGATCTCCACCACCAGGGGCCAGCGCTTCTGGGGGTCGAACCCTTTGGGGCGCATGTACCAGCCTTGGATGTCCAGGCCGCCTTCACCCTTGTACCAGATCTCCTCAGGCTCGCTGAGGAAGTGCGTCTGGCACCACTCAGCGTTGAGGTCGGTCAAGCGGTGTTCCTGGCCGCTCGGCCGCTCCACGACGAACAGGTCGCTGGGCATGGTGGGCGATTGCAGGCTGAAGGCGATTCGCTTTCCGTCCTTGCCTACGGAGAAGCCTTGTACCCAACGGGGGCCATCCACCAGCGTCTGCGGCGCGCTCCCGTCGATGGGCAGGCGCATTAGCTTGGCGTCGCCCTTCTCGTGTACCAGGCAGATGAGGGCTTGGCTGTCCACATCCCAGTGCCATTCGGCCACCGTGAGGTCCTGCGGTTTGGTTAGGTTGATCCCCTCTCCGCCGGCCAGGGGCATGATGGCCACCTGGTAACCGTCGGCATAGGGGTTGTACACCTTGGCCACCGTGGTGTAGGCCAGCCAGCGGCCGTCGGGCGAGACGCGGGTGGGGCTGCCCCCTTCGCTGACTTCCACCCCCAGCACCTTCTCCGCGCCTGTCTCCACGTCGTAGCTGAAGATGGTGGCCCAGAGCTCGTAGAACTCATCGCCGGTGGATTGCAGGCGGTTGGACACGGTGATGATCTGGCGGCTGTCGGTGGTCCAGGAGGGTTGGGAGTGGTGCCAGTCGCCGTCGGTGAGGCGCTTGGGCGCGCCGCCGTCTGCCGAGATGACGTAGACGTGGGCGTAGCGCCCATCGAAGAAGTCGGTGCCGGTGCGGTAGGGGAGCTTGGTGATGACACGGGGGTCCTTGAGCCTGGCCCGATGCGTCTCCTGCCAAGCAGTCATCTCGGGCTTCAGGTTGGGGTCGTGGGCCACACCCTGGTCTTCCAGGGCCCGCTCGGCCGCGGTGGTGCGCGCCGTGAAGGCGATGCGCTGACCGTCCGGCGACCAGGCCGGGTTGGCCACGCCGCCGAACAGGTCGGTCAGGCGTTTGGCCTCGCCGCCGGCCGCCGGTATGACGTGGATCTGGGGCGTGCCGCCGCGAGTGGAAAGGAACAGCAGCGTTTGCCCATCAGGCGACCAGCGGGGGTGGTAGTCCTGTGCGCTGCCCGCGGTGAAAGGGCGCGGCGGAGTGCTGCCGTCAGCCGCCGCCAGCCAGATGGCGCGGCGGTAGGCATTGGCGTTGCCGTCCTGTGTCATGTGTACGAAGGCCACCGTCTGTCCGTCGGGGCTGAGTTGGGGGTCTTCCACATTGACGATGTCGTAGAGGCTTTCAGGGATCACGGGTCGCAAGGCCATGTGCTTCCTCCCAGAGGGGGTGATGTGGTGGGAACTTGAGGACGTTATAGCACGGTTGAGGCCCGGCGGCAAACGCCGAAGGGTGGGGCAAGCTGGCGGGGGCCGACGCACACTGCCTCGCCCGCGCCCCTGGGCCAAGGCGACGTAGGGGCGCACCGGGTGCGCCCCTACGTCGGGCAGCGTCAGACGCTGGGTAGCCGGCGGCCTACACCTTGCCGTGGCGGAAGACCCGCTGATTGAGCATGCGGGCCAGGTGCACGTCCCGCTCGGTGATGCCGTTGGCGTAGTCGCTGCGCAGGCTCAGGGTGAGCTCCGCCTCCTGCAGCGAGAGCGTGGGCAGGTGGCCCACCTGTTCGGCGACCTTGGCGATGCGGTTGACCAGGAGCACCGCGGCGCCGAATGCTCCACACCCGATGGTGCGGGTGAGGGCGTTGCCCTCACGTCGCCAGCCGGGCAGGGCCGCCAGGGCCGCGGCCACGGCGGCGTCGCCCAGGGCCGGCCGGCGCAGCCGCTCTGGCTGGACGTAGCGGTCAAACCAGCGCAGGATGGTGTAGAGGCGCGCCACGCGGTGGTTGGGCTGGCCCGAGCGGGTGAGCTCGTGCCCTTCGCCGGGGAAGCGCACCATGGTCACTTCCCGTTTGCCCCGGCGGCGCAGGTGAGCGAAGAGCGTCTCGGCCTGGCTGATGGGTACCCGGAAGTCCAGCTCGCTGTGCAGGATGAGCAGCGGCGTGGCGACGTTCTCGGCATGGGCGGCTGGCGAGTAGTCCCACACTTCGGCCAGGCTTTCGGGCCGAGGCAGGCCGTTGTAGTCCCATTCCACCATCTCAGGGATGTCGCTGCTGCCGAACATGTTCAGCCAGTCGAAGACGCCCCGCTCGGCCACCGCCGCCTTGAAGCGGTCTGAGTGGCCCACGATCCATGCCGTCATGTAGCCGCCGTAGGAGCCGCCGGTAACCACCAGGCGCTGAGGGTCGGCGGCCGGCTCCCGGGCCAGCACTTGGTCCATGCCGCTGAGGATGTCGGGGGCGTCGCGGTACCCCCCCTTCTCCCGCAGCACCTGGAACTCCCGCCCGTAGCCGGAAGAGCCCCGGGGGTTGCAGTAGAAGACGAAGTAGCCCCGTGAGGCCAGGGCCTGAGAGTCCAACGAGAAGTTGTTGCCGTACATGGCGGTGGGCCCGCCGTGAATCTCCACGGCCAGCGGCCAGGTCTTCTGGGGGTCAAATCCCATGGGGCGCATGTACCAGCCCTGGACGTCCACGCCGCCTTCGCCCTTGTACCAGATCTCTTGGGGCTCGGTCAGGAAGTGCGATTCCTGCCACTGGGCGTTCACGTCGGTCAGGCGGCGTTCTTGGCCTGCGGGCAGCTCCTTCACGAAGAGGTCGCTGGGCACCGTGGGGGCCTGGATCGAATAGGCGGCGCGCCGGCCGTCGCGTGAAAGGGAGAAGTTGATGATCCAGCGGGTACCGTCGGCCACCGTCTCCAGATCGCCGCCGTTTACGGCTAGGCGCAGCAGTTTGGCGTCGCCTCGCTGGTGTACCACCAGATAGAGGTGCTGGCTGTCCGCGTCCCAACGGAAATCGGTGATGCTCACATCCAGGTGGGAGGTGAGGATCCTCGGCTCGCCGCCGACCAACGGTGAGATGGCCACCTGGGGCAGTTCTCGGTAGGGACGGTCGGTCTTCAGGGTCAGGGCGTAGGCCACCCAGCGACCGTCCGGGGAGACGTAGGCCGTGCGGCTGCCGCCGCTAACCTCTTTGGCCACGGTGTGCTCAGCGCCCGTCTGAACGTCGTAGGCCAAGACGGTGGACCACACTTCCAGCAGCTCGCCGATGGGCTGGCCGCCACGGTTGGAGTTGGTGACCACGTAGCGGCTGTCCGGCGACCAAGTAGGCTCGGCGTGGTGCCAGTCGCCGTCGGTCAGGCGTTTGGGCGGTCCGCCGGCGGCCGGGATGACGTAGACGTGGCGGTATCGCCCGTCGAAGAACTCCTTGCCGGTGCGGTAGGGCAGCTTGGTGATGACGCGGGGGTCTTTCAGCTTGGCCCGGTGCGTCTCCCGCCAGGCGGCCACTTCCTCGGCTAGGTTCGGGTCGTACCCAGCGCCGCTGTCTTCCAAGGCGCGCTCGCCGGCGGTGGCCTGGCTGATGAAGGCGATCCACCGGCCGTCCGGCGACCAGTTGGGCAGGTCTGCGCCGCCGTAGAGGTCGGTGAGCCGCTTGGCCTCGCCGCCCTCCACCGCCATGGTGTAGAGCTGCGGCGTTCCCTGGCGGTCGGAGACGAACAGGATCTGCCGACCATCGGGCGACCAGCGCGGCTGCATGTCTTGGCCCTTGCCGTAGGTCCACTGGCGGGCCGGGGTGCTGCCGTCGGCGGGCACCAGCCAGACCGTGCGACGGTAGGTGTTGGCATCGGCGTCTTGGGTGGCGCGCACGAAGGCCACCGTCTGCCCATCGGGGCTGAGTTGGGGGTCTTCCACACTGACGATGTCGTACAGGCTCTCGGGCACTACCGGCAGCAGATCCATGGGGCTCCTCCGTGGCTTGGCATGGTGGTTGGTGGACGGTGGCAGTGTAGCACGGTTGGCGGCCGGCGGCAAAGAGGGCGTGCCGGAGAGGCTCCCAGGGGCGGGAGTCAACGCAGCAGGCAGATGGCCCGGATGCGGTGGTTCTTCCAGTCGGCCACATAGAGCTGGCCATGGAGGCCCACGGCCAGGTCTGCCGGGTACCAGAATTGGGCCCGGGCGGCGGGGCCGTCGGCGTACCCTTCCACGCCGGTGCCGGCTACGGTGGAAACCTGCCCGTCTGCGGCGATGAGCCGTATGCGGTGCGCGCCGCACTCAGCCACCCACACGTTCCCGTCTCTGTCCACCGCGACACCCATGACCACGTCGAACTGCGCGGTGTGGGCCGGTCCATCGGCATAGCCCGGCTCGCCGGTGCCGGCCAGCGTGGTCACCCTGCCGCCAGGCGTGATCTTGCGCACCCGGAAGCCATAGGTCCGTTCGCCGAAGTCCAGGAAGCGCCCTTCGGTGACATACAGGTTCCCCTGGCGGTCGATGTCCAGGCGGTTGGGCAGTTCCAGCGAGGCTTCGGCGCCCACGCCGTCTTCCGTGCCAGGTTGGCCGCTGCCAACGAAGGTGGAGACGATGCCATCGGGGGTGATCTTGCGGATGGCGTGGTTGAGGCGGTCGGCCACGTAGAGGTTGCCCAGGCGGTCCACGGCCACGTCGGCCGGCTCGTTGAACCGAGCTCTGTGGGCTGGGCCGTCGTGCAACGCACCGTCGAAGCCGAAGGCGGCGCCGGGCCCGCTGCCAGCCACGGTGGTTACCGTGCCGTCTATGGCGATGCGCCGGATGCGGTTGTTCAGCGTGTCGGCCACGAAGACGTTGCCCTGGGCATCCACATCCAGCCCCTCGGGCCCGAAGAAGCGGGCGACGTCGGCAGGCCCGTCGATCAGAGCGCCGTAGGGACCGGGCGCTCCTCCGCCGGCCAGGGTACTCACCGTGCCATCGGGGGTGATCTTCCGGATGCGGTGGTTGACCCAATCGCTCACGTAGAGGTTGCCGTGGGCGTCGAAGGTCAGGCCTACCGGCTCGTGGAACTGGGCGCTCAGGGCCGGCCCATCAGCGAAGCCCCCGCCCAAGGGGTGACTGTTCAGAGTTTGGTGATTGGAGGGCGGAGGGCAGGAGGGGAGAGTGGTGGAGAGGGGGCGTTAGGCGATGATGGAGGCGAGGTCGGCGCCGCGGGCCAGGTGATTGCCAGCCCAGACCA
>JAAYZY010000024.1 GCA_012514615.1 Chloroflexota bacterium
CCGCCGTACACTGCAAAGGCAATGATATGCCCGATGACCAACCGATGACCCAACGCATGAGCCGCCGCACCTGGCTGCGGCGGGCCAGCCTGCTCATGGCTTCCCTGCTGCTGGAAGCTTGCACTCCCAACACGCCCACACCCACAACAGTCTCTCCCACTGGCACTCGGCGCCCCACCTGGACGCCCACGGCTACCCCCAAGCCGCGGCGGCCCACCAGGGTGCCCACCGGCACCGCCACGGCCACGGGGACGCCCACAGCCACCCAGACGGCGAAGCCCAGGGTTACCCGCGCTCCCAGCCACACCCCCACGCCCACCGCCACCCCGTTCCCGCCGGGGCCGCCCACCAAGCTGGGGCTCTTCGTCACCCGCAATGACCCCCGCATCTTCGACCTGGTGCGCACCAAGAACGTGGCCCTGGTGAAGACCCTGGAGTACGACCCCAACTTCGTGGCCGACCTGAAGAACCTCTCGCCGGAAACGATTCTGGTAGCCCGGCCGCACCTACCCCAGCTGGACCTGGACCACCTGCAGGACCCAGTGGGCCACGCCCGCCAGGTGGTAGAAGGGCTGCTGCCCATCGCCGCCGAGCGCCGTCGCCGCCAAGCCATCGACGCCTGGGAAGCGTACAACGAGCCGGTGACGGTGGACGCCGGCCAGATGCGCCGGCTGGCGGAGTTCGAGGCCGAGCGTGCCCGGCTGTTGGCGGCGGAAGGCTTGCGCGCCGTAGTGGGCAACTTCGCCACCGGCAACCCGCCGCTGGAGCTGTGGGAGGCGTTCCGCCCGGCGCTGGAGGCGGTGCAGAGCCACGGCGGCTACCTGGGCCTGCACGAGTACTCCGCCCCCCTCATCACCTACGGCGCCAACCGCGACCTGCTCTTCCCCTACCCCCGACCGGAAGAAGAGGGCTGGCTCACCCTGCGCTACCGCAAGGTCTACCGCCAGTTCCTCATCCCCTGGGGGCTGCAGGTGCCGCTGCTGCTGACTGAGTGCGGGGTAGACGGGCTGGTGGGCGACCGGCCCGGCCCTGCCGGCAAGGGGTGGCAGGATTTCGTCGGCTACTGGGAAGAGCTGGGCCTGGGGCCCGACGGGGCCGGCAACTACGTGGAACAGCTGGCCTGGTACGACGCGGGCCTGCAGCAAGATGCCTACGCGCACGGAGCGGCCATCTTCGCCGCTGCGGCCTCGCCCGGCTGGGAGAGCTACGAGGTTCTGGACAAGCCGATGCCGTTCCTCATGCAATACTTCTCGGTGCACCCGGCTCGCTGAAACGCCGCCACGGCCCCCGCAACGGCGTTGACGAGGGAGCGGCCCCGCCATTGGCGAGGCCGCTGCGTTCACCGGCGGCTAGTAGTGGTACCAGGCCAAGCCGGCGTAGGTGCGGTAGGCTGCCGTGGTACCGCCCTCGCTCCAGCGGTGGCGGTAGACCCGCAGCTCGTACGCCCCTGGCTCGGCGGTGGTGAACTCCAGGATCTCGTAGGTGTTGTCGTAGGACGAAGAGTAGGCCAGCTTCCTGTTGCCCAGGTAGACCCGCAGGTCCAGGTCCGACGAGGGCTGACTGGTGGCGTTGTAGGCGGTGGCCGCCGGGTTGGTATCCCACACCAGGGCCGCCCGCACCGTCTTCTGCTTCTTGAAGAAGACGCGGTAGGCGAAGTAGCGATCGCCCACGCCCTGGGTGAAGGTGGTGTAGTAGACCGTCTTGGCCTGCCAGCTGCCGGTCTCCCGGCGGGCGATGTCCAGAGCGGTGGGGAAGTCCACACCGCCGGCGCCGGCCTGCTCGCTCAGGCGCGGGCCCTGACCGCCAGCGCCGCGGTAGGTCTGGCCCACCGGGTTCAGGGCGGCAGCCATGATGATGGCCCGCACCGGCTCTGGCCAGCCCTGCAGGTTGGGCGCCGCCTGCATCAGCAAGGCAGCTTCGGCTGCAACCACCGGCGCAGAGTACGAAGTGCCGCTGCCCACCCCGCCAACCCAGGGTGTGCTGGCGCGCGTCGAGTAGATGTTGGTGCCGGGTGCCACCACCTCAGGCTTGTCTCGGTCGCCCTGTCGGGAAAGCGGATCCCCGTAGGATGAGCAGGTGTTGGCCATGGTGTCGTCGGTCCAGGTGGGCGTGCGACGGTGGTCGTAGTTGCCCACTGTGAGGACGTTGTAGCCCAGGCCGGGATTGGTCACATCGGCGTCGCTGTAGGGGCAGCCCACGCCGGGGCCGCGGTTGCCCGCCGACTTGACCATGAGGAGCCCGTAGTTGCGGGCGTAGGCGTCCATCTCCTGGTCGGTGTAGTTGAGCATGCGGTTGTTGTCTGCACCCCAGCTGGCGTTGATGATGCGCACGCCGCGGCTGCGCAGACGCTGCCAGCCGGTGGCTAGGCGATCCCAGTAGCCGATGCAGGCCCCCTCGTAGAAGATCTGGGCCCGCGGCGCCAGGCCGCGGTAGGCCGTGTCGGTGGCGCGCAGGGCCGCCACGATGCCGGCCACCGCCGTGCCGTGGCTGCTCAGGCCGCAGGCCCCCACCGAGCGGTTGTAGGCCACGTTCAGGTAGGGGTTGGCCGCTTGGGCCAGGCCGCCCACCTCGCTGATGCCCACACGGATGCCGCGGCCGTTCACCCCAGCCGACCAGACGGTGGGGGCGCGCACGGCGCGCTTCACTCGGTCCAGCTCTTCTTCCATCACTTGGGTTGGCCAGACCTGGGTCACGCCAGGATGCTGCGACAAGGCCAATACCTCGCTCTTGGGCAGCCAGGCGATCACCAGGGGTGTGTCGGCGCTGACGTAGCGCACTTCACGGCCCTGGGCCGTCAGCTCGGCCACGAACGGCTGAGCCGCGCCCAGCACCTGCTCTTGGTAGACGCGGGTCTGCTCCGAACGAAACGCCTCCACCGCCTCGGCTGAGAAGAGGGGCGCCGCATCTGCCTCCACCCGCTCGGGGCCCAACTCCGGCGGCGACGACAAGCCGATGGCCACCTCAACCCACTCGTCGGCGGCCAGCGGCTGCAACGCCTCGTGCAGCGAGGGGTCCAGCTTGCCGTAGCGGCTGGCGTACACCTGCTGGGCCGTTAGGCTGGCCTCTGCCGCCCCCAGGGGCTGCCAGGCCTCGTCCAACGTCACGTCCAAGGCGCGCTCGGCCAGGCTGTCCCACACCTTGGCCCAGAAGACCTGCCGACCGTCGGCCAGGGTGGTCAGGGCTTTGTGCTCGATCTCCAGCGCGCTGGCTTCAGCGCCGTACTGCCCGACGGCCTCCGCCAAGAAGTCGGCATCGTCGGGCCAGGGCGTTTCGGCCGTCTCGTCTGCCCAGGCGGCTGACGAAAGCGCGGCCAGCGTCAGAAGCAAGGCCAGGGCAACGCCCCATCGTTTCGCCATCATCCACCCCCGCCTTTGTCTGCTTCGCGGGCGCACGTTGGGCAATACAGCGTGGTGGGCAAGATGGCCAGCCGCTCGGGATCGATGGCTTGGCCGCAGCGCCGGCACCGCCCGTAGGTGCCCTCCTGCACCCGCTGCAAGGCAGCGTGCAGCTCGGTGATGTGCGCCTGCACCTCTATGCGTCGCGCCAGGTTCATCTCCCACTCATACCCGTTGGGGCTGCCTTCCCCCAAGCTGAACTCCGGCCGGTCGTCCAGCCGTCGCTCCAGGGTCTCCAGCTCCTCTTGGGCGTGCCGGAGCTCTTCCTCCAACCGCTCTCGCATCGTCTCCATGGTTTCTCTCGCTTGTCTCCGCCGCTCTGGCCTCAGGCCACCGGCGAACCCTTGGTACGGCCCACCCAGGAGATGTCGGTTATGTCGCCGAACTGCTCCCGGAAGAAGCGGTAGTACATCAACTCTTCCTTGGTGTTCAGGCGCCAACCGTTAGGCAGGGTGCGCTCCTGGGCGAACTCCCCATCGCTGATGGTCGCCTCAGCGTGGCGGGCCAACAACCGTTGCACACCTGCGCCTTCCCAGAACTTGGCCTTGCGCCGCCAGAGGATCGCATCCGGCAAGGCGTCGGCCAGGGCCCGGCGGAGGATCCACTTCTCCGTGGTCTGGTCGGCCCGCCGCAGCTTGAGCTCAGCGGGGATGCGCCGAGCATACTCCACCACATCCAGGTCCAAGAACGGCACCAGGGCCACCAGGCCATGGGCGCTGGAGCTGCGGTCCACTCGCTGCAAAGCGGTGTTGTGCAGCTGCTTGGTCAGGTAGGTGAGCTCGTCGGCCAGCAATTCCAGCTATGGGAGTCAAATTCTCCATTCTCCCCTATTGTGGGGTTAGCGCCCTCCCCCTGGCTCGGGGAAAGCCCCTGTTGTGCAGGGAGCAGGGCAGCAGATGTACCGTAAGACAGGCTCCAGGCGGCGGTGGCCCAAGCGATGGGCCAGCAGGGCCACGTCGCCGCTGCTCTGCCAGAGCCGCTGAGCAAAGGTGGCCCGCAGGCGGCGGGGGCAGAGGTCCAGGCCCGCCGCTTGGCCCACGTCGGCCACCACTCGCTGCAGCGACCGTTCAGCCAGGGGTTTGCCGTCTCGGCCCAACAGGAGCCCCTCCGCTGCGGCGGGGGGGCGCTGCCCCAGGTAGGCAGCCAGAGCCTCGTAGGCTGCCGCGGGCAGCGGCACCGTGCGCGGGTTGGCGCCCCTCACCGCCAGGCCTACACCTTGCGGCCCCATCTGCAGGTCGGCAAGGCGCAGGCGCGTCAGCTCGCCGGCGCGCAGGCCGGTGTGCAGCAGCAGGTGGATGATGGCCTGATCCCGCCGGGCGGTAGGTGAACAGCGGCGCGCCGCCGCCTTCAGCAACCCCGCCACCTCGTCATCACTGAGCGGGTGGGGTGCAGCGGCCACAGGTCGCTGGGCCAGGGGCACGCCCGACGTGGGGTCGCCGCTGCGCAGGCCAGCCTCCTTCAAGAAACGGCTGAACTTGCGCAAGCTCTGCAGATTGCGGTTCACCGTGGCCGGCGGCCGCCGCAGCTCGTGAGCCAAATGTTGTTTGTGGGCTTCCAGGTCGGCCGACGAGAAATCGGCAGGGGTAGGTAGGATGCCAGGCCGGCGGTGCAGCCACTGGGCGAAACCCCGCACATCGCCCACATACCCAGCCCTGGTGCTGCGGGAGAACCCAGCCTCCCGCAGGTAGTTGTCAAAGGCCCACAGGGCCTCATCCCAATCGCGCATGGCGCAGGTCGCCTATCTCATTGGCGTATAATGTTGTTTATACACCGACAGTATACCGCAAGCGGGCGGTTCTGTCAACCGTGCCGGAAACCGCCCTTGCCGCCTCAGCGTGGGGAGCGGTCTGCGCAGCCCATGGAGAGACGGCGCTGGGCGGCAGCCGACATGAAGAACGCGCAGAGGGGATACGGCCCCACGGAAGCCCCCGGCACAACGGTGAACGCCTCCGCGGCCACGTACCTGGGGGAGGGGGCCAGGCAGGTCCCCGGTTCCCGTGAAATGCGGACAGCCCTTGCCGGCACTTGGGCGCTGCCAGGCGGACCGGACCCTACTCCTTGGGGGGCGTCTGGACGGTCTCCAAAGCGTACAGAGCGTCGTCGCCACCGCTCATCTCGGCAGGGACGAGCTCCTGTGGCCTGAGCGTTCTCTCCCGTGGTCGGGGTGGTTTTACGGTGTCACGTCTGAGGGCGACCCCACAGCCGTTTCGGAAGAGGTGGTCGACTCACGGCTTGCGCAACCAGTGGGCCAAGAA
The DNA here is from genome assembly GCA_012514615.1 of Chloroflexota bacterium. Next base: position 5,651 of record JAAYZY010000024.1, read on the forward strand.
CAGGGCGGCCACGCTACCCGCCAGCCCTTCCAGCGGGTGCACCTGGCCGATGGTGAGGAACTGCAGGCCGGCGGCGACGGCGGCGACCTGGCCGGCGGCGAAGCCCAGCAGGCCGGCGGCTTCGTAGATCAACAGGTCCAGCGCTGAGCGGCCCCGCCAGATCTGGAACAGCGCGGCGGGGATGCTGCCCAGGATAGCCGAAAGCAGGATGCCTGGCGTCTGGAACATCATGGTATCATCATCCTCCTCCCCCGGTGGGCCGGGCGCTAGGCTGCTGCGCGGACGATCGCGCCCCCACCCAGCACTTCTTCGCCGTCGTAGAAGACCACCGCCTGGCCGGGCGTGATGTCCCGCAGCGGCTGGTCGAAGGTGAGGCAGGCCGTGGCCGACGCGCCCGGCTCCAGCAGAACGGGGGCCTCCTCTGCCTGGTGGCGTATCTTGGCCGTGACCCGGCGGGGTGCGGCGGGGGCCGACCCACAGACGTAGCTCACCCCTTGGGCCCACAGGCGGCGCGCCCCCAGCTCCCCAGCCGTCCCCACCACCACCCGGTTGCCGGGGGCGTCCAGCTCCAGCACGTAGAGCGGCTCGGCGGCGGCGATGCCCAGGCCCTTGCGCTGCCCCACCGTGTAGGCCGGCAGGCCGCTGTGCTGGCCCAGCACCCGCCCCCGGCGATCCACAATCGGCCCAGGCCGAAACGACTCTGGGGCCCAGTGACGCAGGAAGCGGCGGTAGTCGTCGTCGGCCACGAAGCAGATCTCTTGGCTCTCGGGCTTCTCAGCCACTGGCAGGCCGTGCCGGCGGGCCAGCGCCCGCACTTCGCCCTTGGTCAGATCGCCCAGTGGCAGCAGCAGGTGGGCCAGCTCTTCCTGCCCCAGCATGTGAAGCTGGTACGATTGGTCCTTGGCTCGGTCCACCCCCCGCAGCAGGCGGAAGCGCGCCCCCTGGGCGACCACGCGGGCATAGTGCCCGGTGGCCAGGGCCTGCGCCCCCAGGGCCAGGGCCCGCTGCAGCAGCAGGCGGAAGCGGATGTGGCGGTTGCACTCGATGCAAGGGTTGGGCGTGCGCCCCTGGCTGTAGCCCTGGATGAACGGCTCCACTACGTGCCGGCGGAACGGCTCCTCCACGTTCACCAAGTAGAAAGGGATCTCCAGGCGGTCGGCCACCCGGCGGGCGTCATCCACCGCATCGGGGGTGCAGCAGCGGTTGGCGCTGCCCACGCCGGGCTGCACCTCAGACCAGAGCCGCAGCATGATGCCCACCACCTGGTAGCCCTGCTGCTTCAGCAGCGCCGCAGCTACAGAGCTATCCACGCCGCCGCTCATGGCGGCCACCACCCGGGGCCCCGCGTTGGGGGCGGCCACGGCCGTTACCCTTCCTCGCCCACGGCCGCGTCCGCGTCTTCAGCGTGTCCATCCTCGGACCAGATGGGCTTCCGCTTGGGCTGCCAGCCTTCCGGCCGAGCCTCCGGGTGGCGGCTAAAATAGTCTTCCAGGGCGCGGTGCAGGGCATCGGCCGCCAGGTTGGAGCAGTGCATCTTGTGCTGCGGCAGCCCCCCCAGGGCCTTGGCCACCTTGTTGCGCGTCAAGGCCAGGGCCTCGTCGATGGTCTTTCCCTTGATCATCTCGGTGGTGATGGAGCTGGTGGCAATGGCCGCGCCGCAGCCGAAGGTGCGGAACTTGATATCCACAATGCGGTCGCCCTCGATCTTCAGATACATCTCCATCAGGTCGCCGCAAACAGGGTTGCCCTCCTTGCCCACGCCGTCGGCGTCTTCGATCACGCCCACGTTGCGCGGGTTGCGGAAGTGTTCAATGACCAGGTCGCTGTATTCCATCGCGTTCTTTCCCACTCTCCTGTGGTGATTGGGTCTTACTCCGTAGAAGCGGCGGCCCCCACGGGGACTGCCGCGGCGCCGCTCGTGCCGGCCGGCAGGCGCATCAGCGGCCGCAGCCCAAAGATCTTCAGCCCGGCCAGCACCGCCCCCGGGTGCCAGTCGTAGGCCAGCGAGAGCTCCACATGGGCGGCAAACCCGCACTTGCCACAGTCGGCTTCGCCGCGGCCCTTCAGGTAGCAGCCCGTGCGCAGCGAGCCGTCCGGGTCCACGTCGGCCAGCAGCCAGTCGTGGCAGCGCCACGCGTTGGTCCTCATCCGCTGCAGCGTGCCAGCCGAGTTCATGATGGGGTAGCCCTGCCGTTTCAGGTCCAGCAGCGCATCCAGCACCGGCGCCCGCTCCGTCAGCGGCAGGAAGAGGTCGGCCGCTTCAGGGTAGGGATAGTGGAACTGGAAGGTGAAGCCCTGCACCTTGTCGGCCAAGAAGCGCACCGTCTCTGGGATCTCCTGCCAGTTGCGCCGGTTGATGGTCAGTTGGGCAAACGTGCGCCGGTGGGTAGAGCGGGCCAGGTTGGCCATGATCGTGTCGAAGGTGGGCCCGCGGTTGAAGTCGTGGTTCTCCTGCAGCCCGTCGATGCTCACCCAGAGCAGGTCGGCCGAACTCTCCAGCGACAGGGTGCCGTTGGTGGTCACGCCCACGAAAGGAAAGCGCTGCTTGGCGGCCTGTACCAGGTTGTCCAGGCGAAGGTCGCCATCCCGCCAGAGGAACGGCTCGCCGCCCTCGAAGATGGCCAGGCGCACCCCCATGCGCTCCAGGCGGTCGAAGAGGGGCACGGCCTGGTCGTAGGGCAGGTCGTCGGCTGGCCGCCGCCAGAAGGGGCACCCCTGGCAGCGCAGGTTGCAGCGGTGCGTCAGCTTGACGCCGGCCAGGAAGGGACGCCGCCGCCCCAAGAGGCGGGCCTCAACACTGCCGCGCACGAAATCCCAGTACGGCGAAACCAGCCTCATCGCACCTCCGCCGGCTGGCGCGGGCCACCCTCGTAGAGGGGGCTCATGGCCCGTAGCTTGGTCACGATCCCCGGCAGCACCTCCAGCACCCGGGCGATGTCGGCCTCAGTGGTGCTGTGGCCCAACGTCAGACGCAGCGAACCGTGGGCGATCTCGTGGGGCAGGCCCATGGCCAGCAAGACGTGGGAAGGCTCCAGCGAGGCCGAGGTACAGGCCGAGCCGCTGGAGGCGCAGACCCCTTCCATATCCAGGTGCAGCAGGATCGACTCGCCCTCGATGCCGCGAAAGACGAAGCTGGCGCTGTTGGGCAGGCGCTGGGTGGGGTGGCCGGTGAGCTGGCTGTCGGGAATCTGCGCCAGCACGCCTTGGATGAGCTGATCCCGCAGCCGCCGCAGCCGGGCGTTCTGTTCCTCCAGGCGTTCGTAGGCCAAGCGCAGCGCGGTGGCCAGGCCCACAATGTAGGGGACGTTCTCTGTGCCGGCGCGGCGGCCGCCTTCGTGCCCACCGCCGGTCTGCGTCGGCCAGAGGGGCACCCCGCGGCGGGCGTAGAGCACGCCCACGCCCTTGGGGCCGTAGAACTTGTGCGCCGAAAGCGACATGAGGTCCACCTGCAGGGCCTGCACATCCAGGGGCAGGGAGCCGCCGGCCTGCACCGCGTCGGTGTGGAAGGGGATGCCGCGCTCCCGGGCCAAGGCCCCGATCTCGGCGATGGGCTCCACCGTGCCCACCTCGTTGTTGGCGTACATGATGCTGATGAGCGCTGTATCTGGGCGGATGGCCCGCTGGACCTCGGCCGGGTCCACCACGCCGTAGCGGTCCACCGGGACAAAGGTGGCCTCGAAACCGAAGTGCTTGACCATCTCTTCCACGGTGTGGCTAATGGCGTGGTGCTCCACGCTGCTGGTGATGAGGTGGGCCCCCTTGCCGACAGCGCGCCGGTTGAAGCCCACACCCCGCAGGGCCAGGTTGTCGCTCTCGGAACCGCAGCCGGTGAAGATGACCTCCCGCGGCTCGCAGCGGAGGATATCCGCCACCGTCTCCCGCGCCTCAGCCATGGCCCGGCCGGCCTGCCGCCCCAGGCTGTAGATGCTGGAAGCGTTGCCGTAGCGCTCCGTCCAGTAGGGCAGCATCGCTTCCACCACCTGCGGGTGCACCGGCGTGGTGGCGGCGTGGTCCAAGTAGATGAGTTTCTGCTCCATCGTTCGGGTTCCTCCCACTCTAGCCTTCAAACAGGTCTGTGCTCAGATACCGCTCGCCGGTGTCTGGCAAGATCACCACCACCTGAGCCCCCGCCCCCAGGCGGGCGGCCACCTGCAGTGCGGCGCAGGCTGCCGCTCCGGAGGAGATGCCTGCCAGAATGCCCTCGCGGCGGGCCAGGGCTCTGGCCGTATCCCGAGCCGCCTCGTAGGTCATGGTGATGACCTCGTCCAGCAGGTCCCGCTGCAGCACCTGGGGCACAAAGCCGGCCCCTATGCCCTGAAGCCTGTGGGAGCCGGGCGCACCGCCAGAGAGCACCGGCGAATCGGCCGGCTCCACCGCCACCACCCAGGTACGGGGATCTCGCTCTTTCAGCGCCTGGCCCACGCCGGTGATGGTGCCGCCGGTGCCCACGCCAGCCACGAAGGCCTGGATCGGCCCGCGCATCTGAGCCAGGATCTCAGGCCCGGTGGTCTGGCGGTGGGCTTGGGGGTTGGCCGGGTTGGTGAACTGCTGGGGCATGTAGTAGTCTGGGTGCTCCTGCACCAGGGCGTCGGCCGCGGCCAACGCGCCGCCCATCCCCTGGGCCCCCGGCGTCAGCACCAGCTCAGCGCCGCGGGCCCGCAGCAGGGCCCGCCGCTCGGCGCTCATGGTCTCGGGCATGGTAAGGATCAGGCGGTAGCCGCGGGCCGCCGCCACCATGGCCAGGCCGATGCCGGTATTGCCGCTGGTGGGCTCCACGATGGCGCCGCCCGGCCGCAGCCGCCCGTCCCTCTCGGCCGCGTCCACCATGGCCAAGGCGATGCGGTCTTTGATGCTGCCGCCGGGGTTCATTCCCTCCAGCTTGGCCCAGACGGCGGCGCTGCCCGGTCCGGGCAGCCGCTCCAACCGCACCAGCGGCGTCTTGCCGATCTGCTGCAGGATCTCTCTAGCCATCTCGTCGTTCTCCCCCATCCGCCCGGCGCAGCACCGGGTCTCGGCCATCGCCGCCGGGGCGTCGGTCGGCCAGCTTGGGCGTGGCAGTCGAAGCCGGCAGGCCGCGCACCTGGGCCTCTAGGGCGGCGATGCGCCCTTCCAGGGCCTGGATCGTCTCTGTGATCGGGTCGGGCAGGCGCTCGTGGTGCAGGTCTGGCTCGCGCCAGCAGCGCACCGACACGCCGTTGATCTTGACCACGCGGCCGGGCACGCCCACCACCGTGGCCCCGGCCGGCACCGGCTTGACCACCACCGACCCGGAGCCGATGCGCGCCCCATCGCCCACCTCGATGGGCCCCAGGATGATGGCGTTGCTGCCCAACACCACGCTGTGCCCCACCGTGGGGTGCCGCTTGACCTTCTCCAGGGAGACGCCGCCTAGCACCACTCCCTTGTACATGAGCACATCATCGCCCACTTCGGCGGTCTCGCCGATGACCACGCCCATGCCATGGTCGATGAAGAAGCGCCGCCCGATGGTCGCGCCAGGGTGGATCTCGATGCCGGTGAAGAAGCGGGCCAGGTGCGACACCAAGCGGCCCAGCAGGCGCAGGCGGCGGCGCCAGAGGGCGTGGGCCAGGCGGTACAGCCAGATGGCGTGCAGGCCAGGGTAGGCCAGTACCACCTCCAACACGCTGCGGGCCGCCGGGTCGTGGGTGAAGACGGTGCGCACATCCTCGCGCAGCATGGTCCACAGCCCGGTCCTTTGCCCCGGCGGGGTCGCCCGGTAGGGGCAGGGGTCGCAGGGCGGCTGGCCTGCCCGGCGCATCCCGGGCGGCAACATCGGCTGACGCTCTTCCAACAGCTCTGGGCACGAAGCCGGTCGGGTGATTTCGGTCATGCAAGCTCCTTGGCGTGGGGGGCCGGCTGGGGACTCTGCAGGTCAGCCAGGGTGATGCCATCCAGCGTCTCCACCAGACGGTCGTGCACCTGCTCCCACACGCTGCGGGTGGCGCACGACGCCTCGCGAGCGCAGGACGTGTGGCTGCAATCGCCCAGGCACTGGATCGGCACAATGCTGCCTTCCAAGGCACGGATGATGTCGCCGGCCGTGATCACCTCGGGGGCGCGCCCCAGCTCGTAGCCGCCGTACGCGCCGCGGGTGCTCTGCACCAAGCCAGCCCGGCGCAGCGAGGCCATGATCTGCTCCAGATAGGGCAGGGGCAGGCCCTCGGCCTCGGCCACCTCGGCCAGCGAGACCGGGCCTTGCCCGTGAAAGCGGCTCAGCCTAGCCATGGCTCGCAAGCCATACTGTTCCCTGGTAGAAAACCTCATGACAACCCCACCAATTCCTACTAAAAGGTCGGGATTATTCTAGCACAGGCAGCCACAAAGTCAAGTGGGGTGAAGTGGGCCGGCGCCGGGAGGGACGCAGGGCTAGGGTGCGGGGTGGGCGCGAGCCAACCAGGCGGCGTAGAGGGCTACAGAACCGGCCACCGCGGCGTTCAGCGAGGTGATGCGCCCCTGCATGGGCAAGCGCACCAACAGGTCGCAGCGCTCCCGAGTCAGGCGGCGCAGCCCCTCGCCCTCGCTGCCCACCACCAG
>JAAYZY010000270.1 GCA_012514615.1 Chloroflexota bacterium
CCCAGGAACGCCGCGCCGAAGTCCTGCACGTGAAACGGCAGCGACAGCCACCCCGCCGCCACCGAGCTGAGCCACAACAGCAGGCCGTTGACCACCAAGGTGAACAGCCCCATGGTCACCAGAATGAGCGGGCAGGTGAGCAGCCGCAGCAACGGCCCGATGGCGGCGTTCACCAGCCCGAAGAGCAAGGCCACCAGCGCTAGGGTGCCCAGGTCTTCTGGCCCCCGAATGCCCGGCACCAAGCGAACCGCCACCCAAAGGGCGACTCCGTTGATGATCCACCGTAAGAAGAAGTTGCGCATCGCCGGTTGCTCCTCACGCTCTCTGTCTCGGGCTACTGCCCGCCCAGGGCCAGGTCGCCGAAGAGGGCCACCCTCGGGCCATGGTAGTCCCCAGCGAAGAGCAGGTCGCGGGAGAAGCGCACGTTGGCCAGCGCCGCCGAGACTTCGCCGCTGAGCGCCCCGCCTTTGAAGGGACGGGCCTTACCCCCACCTACATCATACCCCAAACGGATTTCCCCGACAAATTCTCCGGTGATGGGATCGGGGTCCATGGCGGCGAAGGAGACGATGTGGAAAAGGGGGCCGTCGGCCAGCAGTTGCGCGGCCGACACGGCGCCGGGGGCGACGCACAGGTTGCCGAAGCTGCCAGAGGCCGGCAACCCCAGGTACTGGGCGTAGCGATAGTCGGACCAGAAGCGCTGGACCACGCCCCCAACCACCAGGGGCACCCGCTGGCCGGGCACGCCGTCGTCGTCAAAGGCCGCGGCGCCCACGCCCCGGGGCAGGGTGCGGTCGGCCCACAGGGTGAGCGGCTCGCCCAACACTTCCCTACCGCCGTATATCGACTGACCCACCTCCCAGCGGGTGAGCTGTTGGTACTTCATGGCGCCTGAGCTGGCCGATTCCAAGAAGCGCAGCAGCTCGATGAGGGCTGCTCCGCTCACCGCCACCGGCCCACGGCGGGTGGGCGGCGCGCTGCCCCGCAGGCTGTCGCCAGCGCGCTGGGCATAGGCGGCCACCTCGGCCGGCAGGTCCAGGTCCTGCAGGGCTCGTCGCTCCAAGCTGGCGAAGAACTCAGACTCTTCGCTGCCGTCCGCGGCGAGGATCACCATCTCCAGGAAGAGGTGGCTGCCCTCCCGCTGCGCCTCCACGCCTCGGCTGTTGGTCAGGCGCGTTGCCTGCCAGTGGGTGAAGAACTCGGCGCTGCTCAAGCTCGCGCCCGGCTCGCCGGCCAGGGTCTGCAGCGTCTCGCTGGCCAGTTGGTCCAGGGCTGCTTGGGGCTGCTCCACCAAGCCGCGGTCCAGCGTCTCCACGGCGGGGTAAGGCGTTGGCTCCGGTAACTGGTAGGGCGGGTTCAGCGCCAGCTTGGCGGCGAAGAGGGCCTGCTCCAGCTTGGCCTGCGCGGCCGAGGCGCTGTCGTCGGCCAGCAGAGTGAAAGAAGATGCCCCGCGCCGCGGCTCCCCTTCGGGCGACTGCAGGTCGCGGTGGATCTCCACCTCGGCCCGCTCCGTCTCCACCTGACGCCGGCTCTCCGTGCGCTCTCGCACCAGATAGAGCTCGTGGGAACGCCGCCGCCGACTGCGCACGGCCCAGTCGTTGATCTGCGGGTGCCCTTGGACGAGTTGGATCGCTCGCTGATGCAGCGTGGTCATGGCTCCCCCCTCAGCCCAATCGGGCCCGAAAGCGCAGGTGCGGGCCGCCGTCGGAGACCGGGATGAACTCCTTGTGGCCCTTGCCGCACCACCCGCCGGAGAGGGCGAAGTCGTCGCCCACCAGCGAGATGCTCTTCAACAGGTCGGGTACAAAGCCGGTGATGCCCACCGGGGAGAAGAAGCGGCCGGTAAACTGCCCGCCCACGATCTCCCGCCCC
>JAAYZY010000271.1 GCA_012514615.1 Chloroflexota bacterium
ACCGCGGCGCCTTGCGCCTCCAGGGCAGCCAAGTAGTCGGCCACCGTCCGCCAAGGCGGCAGGTCGTGGCCCAGCAGGCGGCGCAGGCAAGCGCGCACCCGCTCGCCGGCCGCCGGCGGGCAGGGAGCCGCCGAGTGGCCGCACTGGCCCACCACCTCGGTGGTCACGCCCTGCAGCGTCTTGGCCGGCAGGTCAGGGTCCAAGTAGACGCTGAAGTCGGTATGGGTGTGGATGTCGACAAACCCGGGGGCCACCACCAGGCCGCGGGCGTCCAAGCGCTGGCGCGCCTCCTGGCCCTCAAGCCGGCCCACCGCGGCGATACGGTCGCCTTGGAGGGCCACGTCGGCGTGGAACCAGGGGTTGCCGCTGCCCACGCAGACGGCGCCGTTCACCAGCAGCCAGTCGAACATCGTGTCGCCCCCTGCCGGGAGGATCAACTATAGCGGCGTTCCTGCTCTTTCATCTGCGGCACGCCTTGCAGCTCGAAGATGTGCGGCACGGGGCAGAGTAGGTCGCCCACCGTATGCACGCCGCCCGCCCGCCGGATCTCGGCCAACAGATGCTCTTGGGACTGCACCGCCGCCCGCAGCGGCTGATTGGCATAGATGAGGAGACGTACGTGCCCCAGCTCGGCTGCGGACGCGGCGGTGAGGCTGGGGTAGTTGGTGGGCACCAACACCAGCGGGGCGCGGCCATCCCAATGGCGGGCAAAGGCAACGATCTCGTCGGGGGTGCGGGCCTTGGAGTGGATGAGCACGGCGTCGGCGCCCGCCTCGGCGTACTGCTCAGCCCGGGCCAGCGCCTCCTCGTGCCCCCAACCGGCGATGAGGGCCTCCACCCGGGCCACCACCACGAAATCCCCCGCCCGCTGGGCATCCTTGGCGGCGCGCACCTTGCCAGCGAACTCCGCGGCGGGCGCCAGGTGCTGGCGCCCGCCCTCCAGCAGGCTCGTGTCTTTGGGGAACTGCTTGTCTTCCAGGCAGATGCCGGCTGCGCCAGCCCGCTCGAACCGCTGCACGGTGTGGATGACGTTGACCGCGTTGCCGAAGCCGGTGTCGCAGTCGGCCAGGACGGGGATCTGCACCGCCTCGACCATGCGGCGGGTGGCCTCCAGCACGTCGCCCATGGTGATGAGGCTGGCATCCGGCAGCGCCGCCGCCGCCGACATGCAGAAGCCGCTGGCCCACACGAAGTCGAACCCAGCCCGCTCGATGAGCCGGGCGGTGAGGGCATCGCCAGCCCCCACCCCTTGGGCCACCCTCAAGCCCTGCAGCAGCGCCCGCAAGCGGGCGGCTGGCGTCGTTTCCATCGGCCCCCTCCCCTTCCCTAGGTTGGCGAGCTCAGGGGCAGCGGTCGGCTTTGCGGCCCCCTACGGGAGGAAGCCGGCCGGGTTGCGCTGCACGTCGTGGTAGCGGATCTCGAAGTGCAGGTGCGGTCCGGTGGAGTTGCCGGTGGAGCCCACTGACCCGATGCGCCCCCCTTTGCCCACCGAGTCACCGGTCTTGACCTGGAAGGCAGACAGATGGGCATAGAGTGTGACATAGCCGTTGCCGTGATCGATGATGATCAGGTTGCCGTAGCCGGAGCTGTCCCACCCGGCGTAGGTCACGTAGCCGCTGTCGGAGGCGACCACAGGCGTGCCAACCGGTGCGCCGACATCCAGGGCCCGGTGCAGGTTCCAGTATTTCTGGGTGATGTAGCCGCTGGCCGGCCAGCCGAAAGCACCGGAGCCCCGGCGCGCGTCGCTGGGGACAGCCCCGGCATACTGGCTGACCCGCCGCGGCACGTACGGCTTCTCGCCCCCGGGCACCACCAGCATCTGCCCTGCGGTCAGGGCATAGGGCTCGCTCAGGTTGTTCAGGGCGTAGGCGGTAATCGCCTCCGGCTCAACTTTGAACCGCGTGGCCAGGCTTTCCACCGTCTCGCCCGCGGCCACCTTGTGGTAGACGCCAGAGACCGGCAGGATGATCAGGTCCTGACCGATCCCGAGCATATCGGGGTTGTGCTCCAGGTCACCGTTGGACCACATGATGGTCTCAGGGGTAATGCTGAAACGGTCGGCGATGCCGAAAACGGTATCGCCGGCCTGCACCGTGTAGGTGATGACCTCCAGGCGGGGGCGGTCCGGGATGATGGTATGCACCGTCTCCTGGCGCACCAGCATGCCCGACGGGGGAGCCGCATACACCGGCGGCTCCGGGGTGGGGGAAGCGGCGATGGGCAAGAGTGCGGCAGCCGCGGTGACCGGCGGCAACAGCTCCCACAGAGGGAGTGCGTGCACGCTAAGCCACAGCCCCGCGCCGGCCAGCAGACCCACAAAGACCGACAGGAGGAAGAGCCCCCCCGCGGAGCGCCGCCGAGGCCGGGTGAAGGCCACGCCCGAGCGAATCCAGCCGCCCGAATGCGGTAGTCTGCGCGAGCCGAACGGGGTCTTGCGCCGGTGTATCCCCATCAGCAAGCCACTCTGCTAGGCGATCTCT
>JAAYZY010000025.1 GCA_012514615.1 Chloroflexota bacterium
CAAGGTGCTGCCCTTCTTCGGCGCGCCCACCGCCTTTGGCGGCTTCAACTGGGTGTACGCCTACGATGACGTTTCCAAACAGTATGGCTACGTACGCTCGGATTGCTATGAATTCATGCAGGTCTCGCCGACGCCTGATCCCTCTTCTGCACCCAATCAAGACACGATGGGCTACATCGTCACCATCAAATCCGAGATCAACATCAGGAAGACCCCCAGTTCCGCCGCGGCGATCCTGGGACGGATGGACAAGGCCCGGGTCCTCCCGCTGACAGGAGCGATCCGCACGGCCGGCGGATACAACTGGTTCCAGATCAGCAGCCTCGGCCAGACGGGCTACCTGCGCGGCGACTGCGTGCGCCAGATGACCGCCCAGGAGGTGGCCGCATACCTCGCCAACGGGACCATCCCCAGCCTCACGCCCGCGGGCAGCGGAGGGCTTCCCCAGGTCAACGGCTACGTAATGACTACTTTGACCAGCGTCAACGTCCGGAAATCCCCCAGCCTGGACGCCGCGACCCTGGGGCAGATCGCCGAGGCCGGAATGGTCTTCCCCTACTACAACGCCGTGGATTCCGGCGGCCGGATGTGGTACAAGATTTCCTACAGTGGCGCTGAAAGCTATCTGCTGGGCTCCACCGCCCGGCTCCTGTCGGTCCAGGAATACACGGACTACCTCAACACCCTGCCAACGCCGACCCCGCCGCCCGCGCCCACCCCCACGCCCAGGCCGGAGGACATGAGCGCCACGGCCATCACCCGGATGGAAAAGGTGATCGTCCGTTCCGGCGCCGGCTCGGCCAACCGCAATCTGACCCTCCTGTACAGGCAGGGCACGGTCGTGGAACTGCTGGGCCCGACGGTCCAGGCGGACGGGCAGACCTGGCATGAGGTCAGGGTATCCGGGATCAACGGCTGGATCCGCGGTGACCTGCTGCGTGTCCTGACCAAGGAAGAGGAAGCGGTCTTCAAGCAGACCGGCGACCCGGACTCGCCCAAGACGGCGACCTACCGAGAACTCTGGCTGGCATCCACCGGCGAGGACGTCACCCGGCTGCAGCAGGAATTGAACCGCCTGGGCTACCTGCAAAGCGCCTATATCACCGGCACCTACGACGACCAAACCGCCGCCGCTGTCAGGGCCTTCCAGCAGGCCAAGGGGCTGATCATCGACGGCAGAGCGGGCAGCGCCACCCAGCACAAGCTGTACAACACCGTCCCGGAGGGCACCTATGATCCCGGCGGAGGGGGCACGGTGAGCCCGGAGATCAATCCGGTGGAGCTGGTGGACTGGGTGACCGGGGACATCAGCACCTACTGGGGCAAGGGCGAGACGGCGGTGATGACCGACGTTGACACCAAGATCTCCCTGCGGGTCCGGCGCTGGTCCGGCTTGAACCACGTGGACGGCGAACCGCTGACCTCCTCGGATACGGCGGCGCTGTGCAGGATCTACAAGGTCAAGTCAGCCCAGGAGATCCTGGAAAAGAACCTCTACCAGCGCCGCGCGGTATGGA
>JAAYZY010000272.1 GCA_012514615.1 Chloroflexota bacterium
GGCCGGCCCAATGTGGGCAAGTCCACCTTGCTGAACCGTTATGTGGGTGAGAAGGTGGCCATCATCTCGCCCAAGCCGCAGACCACCCGCAACCGGCTGCTGGGCATCCTCACCCGGCCCGACGCCCAGGTCATCTTCATCGACCTGCCCGGCCTGCATCGCCCCAAGCACGTCTTGGGCGAGTACATGGTGCGGCAAGCCACCGACTCGCTGAACGACGCCGACTTGATCTTGTTCTTGGTAGACGCCTCGGCGCGGCCCACGGAAGAAGATGCGCTGGCGGCCGACTTCCTGCGCCGGGCAGCCGCCACCCCCACGCTGCTGGTGCTGAACAAGGCCGACCAGATGGGGCCAGGGCCGCGGGAAGAGCGAGTGGAGGCTTTCCGCACCCTGGGGCAGTTCAGTGAGGGGTTCCTGATCTCGGCCCTCACCGGGACGGGCTGCAACGAGATGCTGGAGCGGCTCATCGCCCTGCTGCCGCCAGGGCCCCGCTACTACCCCGCCGACCAACTGTCGGACCAGCAGGACCGCTTCGTGGTGAGCGAGCTCATCCGCGAGCAGGTGCTGCACCTCACCCACCAAGAAGTGCCCCACGGAGTGGCCGTGGTCATCGAGCAGTTCAAGGAGCGGCCCGAAGGCACAACCTATGTAGAGGCCACCATCTACGTGGAGAAGGAGTCACACAAGGGGATCCTCATCGGCCAGAAGGGGCAGATGCTGCGGCAAGTCGGCCAGGCCGCGCGCCAAGAGATCGAACGCGTCTTGGACGTCCCGGTCTACTTGGAGCTGTGGGTTAAGGTGCGCAAGAACTGGCGCAAGAGCGAAGACGAGCTGCGGCGCATGGGCTACGCCGCAGCCCGCCGCCGCTAGGACGGGGCCGCCATGCCCGCTCCCGACACCCCGAGCTCTCCCGCGGCGCGCCGCGCCGCCCTGGTCTGGGCTTTGGCCCTGGCAGCCGGCGGCGTCGGCGTCTTCCTTTTCGCCGGCACCCTGCGCTGGCTGGCCCAGGGCTGGTGGGGCAGCGAATACTACACCCACGGGCCGCTGGTGGCTGGGTTGGCTGGCTGGCTGGCATGGCGGCGGTTGCGCCAGATTCAGCCAGCGCCCACTTGGGTGGGCTTGGCCCTCATCGCGGCAGCGCTGCTGGGGCACCTGGCCGCGCTGTGGTCCCGCACGGCGGTGGGCTCGGCCTTCGCCCTGCTGCTGGCCCTGGCTGGCCTGGCCCTCTGGTGGGGCGGCTGGCCGGCGCTGCGAGCCGGCCTCTTCCCCTTGGCCTTCGCCGCCCTGGCCATTCCCCTGCCCTTCGTAGACGCGTGGGCCTATCCGCTGCAAGTGGTCTCTGCCCGGGCGGCGGCTGCTCTGGCCAACCTGGTGGGAGTGCCGGCCACGTTCCAGGGCGGCCAGGTGGCGCTGCCCTCGTGCTCACTGGTGGTAGGTGCACCCTGCAGCGGCCTGCGCTCGCTGGTGAGCCTGACCGCCCTGGGCGTGCTGGCGGCCTGGGCCTTGGAAGGGCCGCTGTGGGGCCGCCTGGCGCTGGTGGCGGCCGCCATACCGCTGGCCTGGTTGGGCAACGTCCTGCGGGTGACGGCGCTGCTGGCGGCGGCCCACCTCTGGGGCTTGGAGGTGGCCATGGGTGCTGTGCACACCGCCTCTAGCCCGCTGGCCTTCATGCTCAGCGTGGGACTGCTCTTGGCTGTGGCCTGGGGGGTGCGATGCCGCGCTCTACGCCCCGACTTGTAGCCCTGCTGCTGTTGTTGCTGGCTGCCGCGGTCGGCGGCGTCTGGGTACAGCGGCAACTGCTGGCCAGCAACCCCCTCGAGGGCGGCTTCGCCTTGGTGGCAGACCTCAACAGCTGGCGCGCCACCCCGCGGGAGCGCCAGGTGCAGGCCACCTTCGACCTGCGCCTTGGCAGCGACTTCGCTGCGGTGCCGCTGCAATTGGGCCAATGGCAGGGCGAAGACGTGCCCCAAGACAACCTGGAGGTGTTCCTGCTGCTGGAGCCAGAGCAGTACCTGTTCCGACGCTACAGCCGGCCCGACGGCGCGTACCTCTGGCTAAGCCTGGTGGGCAGCCGGCAGGACCGCAGCTTCCACCCGCCCCAGATCTGTTACCAGGCCGACGGCTGGACCACAGAGATGAGCTCCCAGGCGTTGCCGCTGGACCGAGGCGAGCTGTGGGGCATGCATCTGCTTGGGCGCAAGGACGAGTCGCTTCACTCAGTGCTCTACGTCTACCTCTGGCCCAGCCGCGAACGCCGCCCCGAGGACGGCGCCGTGCTCTTCAAGATCACCGCGCCGTTGGCGGACGACAGCCCCAAGGAGCAGCAGCGCGCCCTGGCCGCCCAGGTCGACTTCGTTCAACAGGTCTTCCTGGCCGCTGCTGCCCCGGGCCCGTAGCCCTCACCCCTGGGACGCATGCCCCTCCGTTGACAGCGCCCTCGATCTGGGGTATCATCGCGTCGCGGCGACCAGCCATCAGGCCCGCCGCAGATCGCACCCAGGGGGGTTCTGTGAGCAGATTCGAAATCGAGCATGGCCCGGCCGGGCCACGCTTCCATGCTGAACGGGCCGACAGGTTCTACACCCGCCTCCGCGCTCGGCTCACCGAATGGCTGGGCCAGAACGCCGGGGTCTCGCCGCGGGTCAGCCAGACCTTGCTGCTGGTGCCGGACTTCTTCGCCCTCATCGTCCGCCTGATTCAAGACCCCAGGGTGGATGCCAAGATGCGAGCCCAGCTTCTGCTGGTGAGCGCCTACGTCATGTCTCCACTGGATCTCATCCCGGACTTCCTGCTGCCCCCTGGCCTGCTGGACGACGTGGTGGCCATGGCCTTCGTTCTCAGCCGCCTGGCGCGCATCATGACCGATTCTGGCGAGCACATCCTGCGGGAGCATTGGGAGGGCCCTGGCGACATCCTGGCACAGATTCAGAAGGTGGCCGCCACGGCAGACCGGGTGCTGGATGAAGTCATCGTCCAGCGCCTGCGCCGCTCCGGCGGCGGGAAGGGGTAGAGGTGTTCCACCGAGGGACGTACGAGAACGCGCGGCCTGACGGCGTGGCCCTGTTGGAGGTGGTCGGAAGCGCCTTGGCCCTGGTGCCTCTGCGGCGCACGGAACTGCGTGGAGAATTGGCCGGCCCCTTGGCCGCCCTGCAGGTCACCCACACCTTCGGCTACAGCCGGGCGCAGTGCAAGGAGGTGCTGGAGGCGGTCTACCGATTTCCCCTGCCCGGCGACGCGGCGGTGACCGGGGTTCGAGTGCGCTTCGGGGATGTGGAGATCGTCGCCAGCCTGCACGAGCGCGAGAAGGCCAAGGGGACCTACGACGAGGCCAAACAGGCCGGCGAGCAAGCCGCCCTTCTCACCCGAGAGTCGCCGGACGTCTTCACCCTGCAGGTGGCTGGCATCCGGCCCGATGAGGAGATCGCCGTGGAGACCAGCTACGTCCAGCTGGCCCGCGCCGAAGGGGTGGGCTGGAGCCTGCGCCTGCCCCTCACCACCGCCCCCCGCTACGTCCGTTCCGACGAGTTCACCTCCCGCCACGCCCAGAGCCAGCCCCTGGCCCTGCTGCGGGACCCCGGCCACCGGTTCGACCTGGACCTGCGGTTGCTGGGCGCGGCCTCGGCGGCCAGCCGCACCCATGCCCTGGCCATCGTTCAAAAGGACGGGGCGCTGCGCCTGCGCCTGCAAGACGGCGAGGCGCTGCCAGACCGGGACCTGGTGCTCACCTGGCAGCCCCAGCAGCAAGCCCAGCGGCCCACCCTGCAGGTGCTGCTGCATCAGGACAAGCCGACCGGCGACCTGTACTTCCTGGCCCTGCTGGCCCCGCCAGCCGGCGACGTGCGACCGGCCTCCCCGCGCGAGGTGATCCTGCTGGTGGATCACTCAGGCTCCATGACTGGACCCAAGTGGGAGGCAGCGGACTGGGCGGTGAAGGGCTTCCTCTACCGCCTGCAGCCCACCGACGCCTTCGCCCTGGGCCTCTTCCACAACTCCACCCGCTGGTTTGACCAAGCCCCCCGGCCCGCGGCCGAGGCGGTGGAAGCGGGGGCAGCCTTCTTGGAGCGCCACAAGGACTCTGGCGGCACCGAGCTGGGCGTTGCCCTTGAACAGGCCCTCGCTCTGCCGTTGGCCCCCGGCGCAGCTGCCCGCCACGTGTTGGTGGTCACC
>JAAYZY010000273.1 GCA_012514615.1 Chloroflexota bacterium
ACTCCCGCGGCGATGGCCAGCCGTTGGCCACCCTGCAGGAAGGTGAGTTCTTCGGCGAGATGGCCTTGCTGGCCGGCACCGACCGCTCTACGGCGGTGCGCGCCGTGCAGGATACCACCCTGTGGATGCTGCCCCGGGCCGATTTCGAGGGGCTCTTGGTGCGGCAGCCCTCCATCAGCCTGGCCCTGAACCGTGCCCTGAGCCAGCGCCTGCTGGACGCTGACCGCCGCTTCCACGATGCCCACCTGCGGCGCATCCCTCTCTTCCGCCCCTTGACCGATGCCCAGCTAGACGAGGTGGCTGGCGGGCTGAAGCAAGTGTCGTACCCGGCCGGCACGGTCATCTGCCGGGAAGGCGACCCGGGCGACCGCATGTGGTTCATCGAGATGGGCCGGGTGGATGTGCACCTCCAGCTCCAAGGCGCCAGGGTGGACCTAGCCACCCTGGCCAGCGGCGACTTCTTCGGCGAAATGGCCTTGCTTACTGGGGGGGCGCGTTCGGCCACGGTGCAGGCCGTCACGCCGGTGGAGCTGTGGAGCCTGGACAAGGCGCGTTTCGACAAGATGCTGGCCCAGCACCCCACCATTGCGGTTGCGTTGAGCCAGACGCTGAGCAAGCGGCTTCACGGCACAACCGAGCGCCTGGCGGAGTACGCCGTCTCCCGCGGACAGGGGCGACGGGCAGCCGCTTCGTTGCCCGAGCGGCGAGAGGTTGTGGCCACGGCCCCGGCCGTGCGCCCGGCGGCGGTGCCCCAGGGCCCTTCGGTGTTCCAGCGGGCGGTGCAGCGCCTGCAGGAGATGGCCCAAGAGACGGCGTCCTGGTTCAGCGAGCGCAGCGCATCCAGCAAGGTGCGCCTGGCAGCCGTGTTGCTGTTGTTGGCCTGGCTGCTGGGCATCAGCGCCCCGGCAACGCTGCTTTCGGCGCTGACCCCGGTGATGGTGAGCAGCACAGACGCCCTGGTGACCATGCGGCAGGCTGAGACGGTGGCGGTGCAAGCGCCGGCCTCGCTGCCGGTGCAGGGCGCAGTGGCCCTGGCCGTGGCGCCGCCGGCCCCTGCGGCCGAGGAGCCCCAGGCGCTTGTGGAAGAGCCGACGGTGGCCCTTGTGGCCGCTCCTGCCCAGCCGACTGCGCCGGTGGTCTTCGGCGGCGGGGAGCCCCCCACCGCTGAACCGACGGCAGCGGCGGACGCGCGGCAGGCCGCGCCCAGCCCTGAGGCGGCGCCCACAGCCACGCCCGAGCCCGCCCCGTACTGTGTGATCGATTCGGAGACGCTGAACGTGCGCTCGGGGCCGGGCACCGTCTACGACCGGGTGGGGCAGGCGCGCGTGGGCCAGAGCTACGAGATCCTGGCCTGCTCGGACGATGGCTGGTACCTCATCGATTACGAGGGCAAGGAAGCTTGGGTCTCTGGCGATTTCGTGCAGTTGCGGGGCGACGAGGAAGCCATCGCCCTGGCCGAGAACATCCCGCCGCGGCCTACCCCGGCCCCGGCCGCGCTGCCAGCCAACCCGGCGCCGGCGCCGCAGATGATGGCAGCGGCCGCGGTTGCGCCAGCGCCCAGCAAGGCCCCCGTTTCGTGGGACGGCCGACTGGATGCCTGCGGCGTGCGGATGGAGCAGGCGCCGGTGGCGCCAGGCCAGCAGTACTGGCGGCTGGTGGAGGCCCGCTGGGCCAACGAGCAAGAGTCGCAGGGCAAACACCACATCTACGTGAACGTTCTGGACGAGGGCGGGCAGCGCCTCATCGGCCAGCCGGTCATCGTCAACTGGGTCGATGGCCAGGTGACCGTGATGACGGAAGATAAGCCCAAGACCGAGATGTCGTGCAACTTCGGCATGTA
>JAAYZY010000274.1 GCA_012514615.1 Chloroflexota bacterium
CCGCTACTACCTGGAGCTCAATCGGCGGCTCAGGGCCGTGACGCCGGCCTTTTCTGCTTTCGGCGGCCCCCACGCCACCTTCTTCCCGGAGATGATCGAGGAAGACGACCTGGTGGACGGCCTGTGCATCGGCGAAGGGGAGGAGGCGTTGGTGGAGCTGGCCGACGCCCTGCAGGCCGGCACATGGAGGCCCGACGTCCTGAACTGGCACTTCCGGGTCAACGGCGAGATCGTGCGCAACCCCGTGCGGCCGTACGTCGCAGACCTGGACGCCCTGCCCCTGCCGGACCGGGCACTGGTCTACGACGTGGACGCGGCCACCCGCGGCAGCAAGCTGAAGCACTTCATCACCAGCCGCGGCTGCCCCTACGACTGCACCTACTGCTTCAACCATGCCCTAGCCGACATCTACCGCGGCAAGGGGCGCCGCGTGCGCCAACGCAGCCTGGATTCGGTGTTCGCCGAGATCAACGCCACCCGAGCGGAGTACCCGCTGGAGTTCGTCGGCTTCCTGGACGATACCTTCATCCTCTTCCGCGAGTGGATTGACGAGTTTGCCCGACGCTACCCCAGGGAGATCGGCCTGCCGTTCTTCTGCAACGTGCGGGCCAACCTGGTGGACCAGTGGATCGTGGACCGCCTCAAGGCGGCCGGCTGCGCCAGCGTGGGCATGGGCATCGAAACCGGCGACGACCGCCTGCGCAACGAAATCCTCAAACGCAACCTGACCAAAGAGCAGGTCATCAGCAGTTGCCAGATGTTCCGCCAGGCCGGCATCCAGGTGATCACCACCAACATGGTGGGCCTGCCCACCGGCGGCATTCGGGAAGACTGGGAGACGGTGGAGCTCAACGCCCGCTGCAGACCCGGCTACGCCAACGCCTACATCTTCCAGCCGTACCCGCGCACACAGTTGGGTGAGCTGGCGCGCCAGAACGACCTGCTGGAAGGCGACATCGACGACATCGGCCTTTCTGCCTGGGATCACTCCATCCTCAAGTTCCCCCCCGACGAGAAGCGCCAGATCGAGAACCTGCAACGCCTCTTTGGCCTGGCGGTAGAATGGCCTTGGCTCATCCCCCTGGTGCGCTGGATGGTCAAGTGGCCGCGCAACCCGCTCTTCTGGTGGGCCTACAAGCTGTGGAAAGGCTACACCATCAAGACCCGCATCCACCCGGTCAAGCTCTCGCCGCGGGAGGCCATCACCATCGTCATCCGCTTCCTCAAGCTGGAGTAGGAAGCGCGTCCCCCGGGGTCGGACGGTGTTACCATCTGTAGTTCCACTCGCCCGATGCCGGCCGGTTTGCCCACGCCACAGCGGCGCAATCTCGGTGGAACCTCAGGAGGACGCCCATGCCCCCCGTCCGCATAGTCACCGACAGCGCCTGCGACCTGCCCCCAGAAGAGTCGGCGCGGCTGGGGATTACGGTGGTGCCGTTGGTGGTGGTCTTCGGCACCGACCAACACGCTGACCTCAGCCTTACGCCCGAGGAGTTCTGGGCCAAGGCGGCCCAGGCCCACCCCCAGACCTCGCAACCGTCTCCCGGCAGTTTCGAGAAGGCGTTCCGAAGCTTGGTGGAAGCTGGCCACGACGTTCTCTGCATCACCATCACGGGCAAGCACAGCGGCACCTACAACTCGGCCCGCACCGCTGCAGCCGCCTTCCCCGAGCAGCGCGTCGCCGTGTGGGACTCCCTCTCCCTCTCCTGGGGCCAGGGCTTTCAGGTGCGCAAGGCCGCCCAGATGGCCCACGCTGGAGCGAGCATCTCCGACATCCTCCAGCGCCTGCCGGACATCCAGCAGCGGGTGCGAGTCTTCATCCTGTTGGACACCATGGACTTCATTGAGCGGGGCGGGCGCGCCGCAGCGCTGATGCCTGTGGTGAAGCGGGTGGCCAAGGCGTTCCGCATCAAGCCGATCCTCACCATGGTGGAAGGCGAGCTCAGCCTCTGCTCGGCCGTGCGCTCGACGGCCAAGGGGGTGCAGAAGCTGCTGGCCGAAGCGACGGCTCTGCCGGTGGAGATGGCCAGCGTGCTGCACGTACGCAACGCCCAGGAGGCCCAGCATCTGGCCCAGGCGTTGGCCGAGGTCGCCGGCCTGCCCCTGGCGGAAGTGGGCATCGCCGAGACCGGCGCCGCCCTCTCCACCCATGGCGGGCCAGGCGTAGTGGCCTTCGCCGCACTCACCCGGGCGGCATGACCGCGCCCCCGGGTCGGCCCAGATCGCTCGGCCGGGGGACGCTGTTCCACAACAGGAGCTCAAGCAGCCGCGCCGCGCCCGCTTTGTCCAGCGGGTCATTGTTGTTCCCGCACTTGGGGCTCTGCACGCAGGAAGGGCAGCCGTTGCGGCAGGGGCAGGACCGGATGAGCTCCAGCGCGGCCTGCCAGAGCTCCGGCAACTGAGCGAAGCCTCGCTCGGCAATGCCCACGCCGCCAGGGTAGGCGTCGTAGATGAAGACCTGGCCCTGTTCCGTGTCGGGGTGCCGAGCGGTGGAAAGGCCGCCGATGTCGTTGCGGTCGCACAGGGCAAAGAGCGGCAGCAGGCCGATGCAGGCGTGCTCTGTGGCATGGAGCGCCCCGGCGGGGTCGCGGCCCTCGGCCGCCAACGCGCCCAGCAGCTCCGCGGGCACGTCGAACCACAGGGCCGCCGTCTCGAAGGTCTGCGGGGGCAGGTCCAGCCACTCTTGGCTCAACACCACCTCAGTGTACTACTGGACGCGCTTGTAACCCAGTACCTACTCCACCACGCGGATGCTCCCCAAGTAGGCGGTCGTGGCCGGGTAGCCGGTGTGCCGCAGCGAGCGCAGGATGCGCACGTCGTTCAGTTGCCGCGGCTGGGTGTGGTAATCCACCTCTGCTGGCCGCAGGATGGCCACCCCTTGGTCCAGGTCCAGGCTCTGCACCAGGAACGTCTCCCCCTGGTGCAGGTAGACGGCCCCAGGGTGCACGCGGTAGGCCGCCGTGCTGGCCTCGATCTCCTCCAGGGTGCGGTAGCCGTCAGCCTCATTGAGCAGGGCAAAGCGAGAGCCGCTGGCCGAACGCAGGTTGACCCGCTGGGCCGGGTAGCCAAGCCCCCCGAAGTGCCAGCGGCCCAGGCGGTAGTCCAGCGTTCCGTCGCCCTCCAGGTGCAGCACCGCGTCCACAAAGCCGGGGCCAAAGAGCACCTCATCATCCACCGGGTGGTCGGGTTGCGCCGTGCCCAGCGGAAGCTCGTGGGCCGCACGGGGCAGGTGCTGCCGCAGCACATAGGGGTTGTCGGGCTTGATGAGGGCTTCTTCGTGGGGCCGCCCGAACAGCTCCTGAGGGTGGCGCATGAAGTACTGATCCAGCGGGTTGTCGGCGCCGATGAGGATGCCCAGGCCGTTGCGCCGGCCCCGGCCGGCGCGGCCCACCCGCTGCCAGAGGCTGGAGATGCTGCCAGGGTAGCCCACCAGCACGGCTGCATCCAGCGATCCCACGTCGATGCCCAGCTCCAGGGCGCTGGTGGCCGTGACCCCCAGCAGGTGGCCGCGGAAAAGCTCTTGCTCGATGGCCCGGCGGTCCTCCGGGCGGTAGCCGGCGCGGTAGGCCTTGATCCGCCCGGCCAGGGATGGCTCTTGCCGAGCCAGCGCCTCCCGGGTATAGCGCAGCACCAGTTCCGCCACCCGCCGGCTGCGGGTGAAGACGATGGAGCGCAAGCCGCCTTGCACCAGGGCCCGCAGCAGCAGTGTGGCCTCGGTGTTGGCGCTGCGGCGGGCCGACTGGGCCTCATCCACGAAGGGCGGGTTCCACAGGACGAAGTGTCGCGTCCCCTGGGGCGCGCCGTCGTCGTCTACCACCCGCACCGTCTGGCCAGTGAGCCGCTGGGCATGCTCGCCGGGGTTGGCGATGGTGGCCGAGCAGAGCACAAACAGCGGCGCAGCTCCGTAGAAACGGCACAGCCGCCAGAGCCGCCGCAGCACGCAGGCCACCTGGGACCCGAAGATGCCGCGGTAGACATGGGCCTCATCCAGCACCACGAAACGCAGATGGGCCAGGAACTCTGCCCAGAGGGCGTGGTTGGGCAGAATGCCCAGGCTGAGCATATCGGGGTTGGTCAGCAGGATTCGCCCCCCCTTGCGCAGGCGAGTGCGGGCCGCTTGGGGTGTGTCGCCGTCGTAGGTGCCCACAAGGAACGGCCCCAGCGCCTCGGTGAGCCCGTGCAGGGCCCGCATCTGATCTTGCGCCAAGGCCTTGGTGGGGAAGAGGTACAGCGCCCGCGCCCGCCGATCGCTCAACAGCGCCTCCAGGGTGGGCACAGTGTAGGTCAGCGTCTTGCCGCTGGCCGTGGAGGTGGCTAGGATGACGTGCTCCCCTTCCCGCACGGCGTTGATCGCCTGGGCCTGGTGAGAGTAGAACCCGCGCACACCGCTGGCCTGCAGCGTTTCGTCCAGCGAGCGCGGCAAGGGGCGGCTCAGTCGACCGTAGCGGGCCGGCCGCCCACCCAAACGCTGCACGTGGACCATCTGGCCTTGTACCCAGGGCTGGCGGCGCAGCCCCTGCAGGAACTCCCCCGGGTTCACCGCGTCGTCGCTCCCCCTCACCCAGCGCCCCTCCCATGGGGGACGCACCCTGGGCGTCCAAGGCGCTCAGGCAGCGGGCCCTGCTGCGCCACGGCCGCACACAGGCCAGTCCGGGCGCTAACGGGCATCGCTCGCCCCCTCCACACGCTGGAAGATCCCCAGCGCCGCGGCGTCGGGCGCCGGGGCGTAGCCCTGCCGAAAGCGCCGGTCAGCCAGCAGCAGGTCGGTGCCGGTCCAGTTGGTGCGCATCGAGCCGCTCTGGAGGGCGCCGGCGATGATGTTCACCTGCACCCAGTCTGGGCGCTGTGCCAGGATGTAGTCCACGTCCCAGCGGCCGAAGCCGTTGCCTCGGGCTAGCAAGCCGCCGGGGAACTGCGGCGGCCGACGGGCGATGTGCGCGTCGGTCAGGCCCACCATGTCCACCACCCGGGTCTCCAGCGGCAGCATGTAAGCGATCTGGCCGGCGTCCGTGACCGCCACCACCTGGCCCGGCTGGACGGCCTCTAGCAGGTAGGCCGCCTGGGGGTTGGCCGGCGGGGCCCACGGCCCGGCCCCTACCCCCTGCACGAAGCGCAGATCCAACAGGTTGAAGCTGAAGAGGGCCGCTGCGCCCATGAGCAGGCAGGCCACCCAGCCCCTGGCTGCCCCACCCAGCCTCTCAGCCAAGGTCGCCGCCCCGGCCACGGCCAGGGCCACCCACACCGGCAGCACATGCACCCCCACCCGCCCCAGGGGCATCCAGTCGCCGCCGCCCATCACCGCCGCCAGGAGATAAGCGCCAACCCACAGGGACGCCAGGGGCGCTCCAGACGCTGCCCGCCCTCCCCCAAACCACAACGCCGAGGCCAGGCCCACGGTGAAGAGCACCCCCCCGCCCTGCGTCAGGAGCTGCCCCAGAGTGAACAGACCTTCCAGCAAGGGGCGCGCCTGGAGGCCCGCGGTCTTGACAACCACGGTGTTGGGCAGGGGGTAGCCGTAGGTGACCCAGCGCCAAGCCAGATGCGTCAGGTAGGGCACAGCGAAAGTCGCCGCCCAGCAGGCCAGGTCGGACCCCAACCGCCGGCGCCAGCACCGCCAGGCCAGGGCCAAGGCGAAGAAAAGCACGCCCTCGGGGCGAGTGAGGGCGGCCAAGGCCAAGAGCGCTGCAGACCAGGGCCGGCCGACCTGCCGTTCTTCCACCAGGTACCGCCAGAGGCCCAGGGCCGCCAGGGCGGCGAACAGCGGCGTCTCCAGCCCGCTCACGGCCCACGCGGTGAACGACGGTTGGCTGGCCAGCAGCAGCGGGGTTAGCCCGGCCCACCACCCAGGCAGACCCCCCGCGGCCAGCAAGCGTCGGCTGACCCCCCAGGCGGCCGCCAGAGCCGCCCCGCCGCAGGCCACCCCCAGCAGTTTGGCCCCCAGCACCAGGTCCAGCGGGAGCCGGGCCAGCAGCGCGAGCAGCGCCAACCAGAGGAAGTTGGAGTACCCCTCCACCCGCTCCCCTACGTTGTAGACCCAGCCGTGGCCAGCGGCGAACTGCCGCACATAGCGCAGGCCGATGTAGACATCATCCACCAAGAAGCCGTGCAGGAGGTAGACGCCGCCCAGGAAGACAGCCAAGCCCAGCCCCAGCAGCGCCGCCTCCCCGCGGTCTCTCAGCCAACGCCTCTTGGTACACCGCCAGCGTCTGCTTGGCCGCCCGCTCCCAGGAATACTCCCCCGCTCGGGCCAGCCCGGCCTCCCGCAAGGCGCGTCGCCGCTCGTGGGCCCGCAGCAGTTCGCTGATCCCCTCGGCCATGGCCGAGAGGTCCCGCGGGTCGTAGTAGGTAGCCGCCGGGCCGGCCAGCTCTCGCAGCGCCGGCGTGTCCGAGCAGGCAACCGGCACACCGCAAGCCAGCGCCTCCAGCACGGGCAGGCCAAACCCTTCGTACAGCGACGGGAAGACGAACGCCTCCGCACCGGCCACCAAGGCCGGCAGGGCCTGGCCCGGCACGCTGCTCAGCCAGCGCACCCGGCCGCCCAAGCCCAGCTGCTCCGCCGTCTGACGCGCCTGGGGATAGCGCGGGTCTTCGTGGCCCGCCACCACCAGGGGCGGCGGCGTGCCAGACCAACCTGCCACCACCTGAGCCCAAGCCTGGATCAGCCGAGTCAAGTTCTTGTGCGGCTTGTTCGTGCCCAAGTACAGCACGTACGGCTGCGGCAGCCCCAGGCGCTCCAGCACCGGCCAGACCTGCACCTGCGGCAAGGGCCGGAAGGCGGGATCGGCCGCACCGGGGATGACGCGCAAGCGCGCCGCCTTCACCTGGTAGTACCGGCGCAGGTCCGCCGCCGTCGTCTCCGAGGGAACGATGATCCGCTGGGAGCTGAGCAAGGCCAAGCGCGTGGCCGCTTCGAACGCCCAGCGCGCCGCCACCGAGGGGAGCCCCTTGGGGTGCAGGCGTGAGATGACATCGTAGATCGTCACCACCGATGGGCACGGCGTCAGGTAGGGCCGCACGTAGTAGGGCGCGTGGAAGAGGTCCAGCCGCAGTCGCCGCATCATCATGGGCACGTCCACCTGCCCCTGCCACGACCGCAGCGGCACCAGGCAGGGTACCCAGGCGATCCGCGTCTGCCGCTGCAGCCCTGACAGATCGAAGGAGATGTTGCGCGCCGTGGGATCGTGCAGCAGCGCCAGCGAGAGGTCGGGCTCCACGCGGATCAGGGCGTGCAGCAGGTTCACGGTGTAGCGCCCGATGCCCGGGTAACGGTCCTGA
>JAAYZY010000275.1 GCA_012514615.1 Chloroflexota bacterium
AGCCGATGGGGCAGCGATAGCAGGCCCGGGGCCGGATCGCCAAATCATCGGCCAGCGCCGCGCCATTGAGCTGCTCGGCTTCGTCGAACGCCCCGGCGGTGTAGTAGCGGAAGGTGATGTCGCCGCTCATCAGGGCCCAATCCATGTAGGCGTTGCTGCCGCCGGCGCGCATGAGCTGGCTGGAGACGTCCCCCTTCAGCAGGTTCCACGCCTCCTTGGCCCACTCGGCGAAGCGCTCGGGCTGGGCCAGGGGCACGACAGCCCCGCCCCGCACTGCCACCGCCTTCAGGTTCTTGGCGCCCATCACCGCGCCCAAGCCGGTGCGGCCAGCGGCTCGGCCGTGGTCGTTCATGATGGCCGCGAAGCGCACCCCTCGCTCGCCGGCCGGCCCGATGCAGGCCACGCGGCAGCGCGGTTCGCCCAGCTCAGCCCGCAGCGCCTCTTGGGTCTCGTAGGCGTCCTTGCCCCAAAGATGCGCCGCCGGCCGCAGCTCCGCCTGCCCGTGGTGCAGCCAGAGCGTCGTGGGCGCTGGGGCCCGCCCGGTGAACAGCAGGCCATCGTAGCCGGCAAAGCGCAGCTCGGGACCCCAGAAGCCGCCGCTGTTGGATTCGCCCCACAGCCCGGTGAGTGGCGAACGGGCGCAGACCTCGTAGCGCCCGCACGACGGGGCGCTGGTGCCCACCAGAGGGCCAGTCAAGAAGAGCAGAGGGTTCTCCGGGGCCAGGGGATCCGCGTCCAGCCCGGCCTCATCCCACAAAAGACGCGCCGCCAGGCCGCTGCCGCCGAGAAACGTCGCCACGTCTTCCTCCCGCAGGGGCTGGTCTTGCATGGCCCCGCTGCTCAGGTCCACGCGCAAGATCTTCCCCAGGTAGCCGTTCATGGTTCCCTCCCCTGCCCCTTGCCGAGCGGTGGGCTCAGAAATCGACCGGGCAGCCGATGTAGGCGCAGCGGAACAGTCGGGCGAACTCCGCTGTGGTCGGCACGCGCACGCTGGTGAGGGTCTGCGAATCGGCCTCAGCGTTCTCCACCAAGGCATCGAGCTGCGCCTCAAAGGCCGCTTCGCTGATCCCCAGCTCGCGGATGGTCATGGGCTGGGCCGCCTGCCGCGCCAACTCTCGCACCGCCTGGGCCAGGTTCACCGCGCCCTGCCGCTCGGTCTCAGATGCCAGGTGCAGGTGATGGGCGATCTCCCCATACCGGGTGGGCGCGTCGCCGCCGATACTGAACTCGATGGTGTAGGGCAAGAAGAGGCCCACCGCTCGGCCGTGGGCCACGTGAAACGCCGCCCCCAGGGCATGGCCGAAGCTGTGGGCCAGGGCGAAGAGGGAGTTGCTGCAGGCCATGCCGGCCAGGCAGGCGGCGTTCTGCATCCGCTCGCGGGCTTCGGCGTCGCCGCGGCAGGCGGCGGGCAGATGGGCGAAGGCCAGGCGCACCGCTTGCAGCGCCAGGCCATCGCTGAAGTCGTTGTGCCAGGTGTTGGTGTAGCCTTCGATGGCGTGGGTCAGCGCGTCCATGCCTGTGTCGGCAACGATCTGCGCTGGTAGCCCGGTCACAAAGCGGGGGTCCAGGATGGCCAGGTCTGGCAAGTCGGGGC
>JAAYZY010000276.1 GCA_012514615.1 Chloroflexota bacterium
TCGACGACCTGCTGGATGTGCCTGGCATCGGCCCGGCCACCCTGGAGAAGCTGCGCCCCCTCGTCACTACCGGCGGCCGTTGACGTCCCATAAGGCAGAAGGTTCATTCGGCAGTATGGAGGAGAGCGCGTGCGGCGTGCTTCGTTGTGCCTACTGGCAACTCTGGTGCTGGGCCTGGCCTGGCCCCAGCCCGCGGCCGCCGGTCCGGCGGCGCGCCTGGCCTACGTCTCTGGCAACCTGCAAGGGTGGGCGGTGGGGCTGGACCTGCCGGCGCCGCTGGTCGTCAGGGTGACCGACGCCGCCGGCGCGCCGGTGGAAGGCTACCTGGTGGGGTGGTACTTCGTGGGCGTGCCCCACAACGCCAGCGGCCAGGCGTTGTCGGCCGAGATGACCTACAGCGACGCCGACGGCCTAGCCGCAGTCCGGCTGACGCTGGGCGATCAGGTGGGCCGCTACGAGGTACGGGCCTCGGCCTGGAGCCTGGATGGGTCGCCCATCTCCTTCATCGCTGAGGCCCACCAAGAGGCCTGCCTGCCGGCGCAGGTCGCTCAGGCCTGGGACGATGCCTACGCCGAAGGTTCTGGCTCCCACTATGCCGACCCTTACGTGCGCTTGGGCCGGGACGTGGGCCTGCGCTTCATCGCCCTGGACGTTCCTCAGGGCAGCCTGGTGACACAGGCCCATCTGTCGCTGGCTCCCTGCGGCTGGACCCAAGCGCCCCTGACCACCACTATCCATGCCCAGGCGGCAGACCAGGCCTCTGGCTTCACCTCCATGGAGCCGCTGGTGGGGGAGCGGCCGCGCACCGCCGGCCAGGCCACCTGGGCCATCCAGGGGCTGTGGGTCCCGGAGGTCTGGCAGCAGGGCCCGGACCTCTCGGCCCCGCTGCAGGAGGTCTTCGCCCGCTCCGGCTGGCAAGAGGGCAACGCCGTGGCCCTGCTGTTGCTCGCGGACCCGTTCGGCAGCAACTGGCGGGATGTGTGGGCCTACGACGGCGCACCGGCCTGGGCAGCCCGCTTGGAGGTCTGCTTCATGCCGCCGTGGGCCTACACGCCCACGCCCACCCCCACCCGCACTCCCACGACCACGCCTACGTCGACGGCTACGCCTAGCCCCACCGGCACGTGGACGCCTACGGCCACCTGCACGGCGACACCCACCTCCACCGCCACGCCGACCTCCACCGGCACTGCCACGTCCACAGCTACCTGGACGCCGACGGCGACCTCCACGGCTACGGCCACCCCCACAGCCACCGCTACGGAGACCCGCACGCCCACGGTCACCGCTACGCCCACCGAAACCCCTACCCACACGCCGACGCCGCCCACAGGCTGGGTTGGCGGACGCGTATGGCGGGACGCCGACCGCTCGGGGGTGTGGGAGCCCCACGAAGCGCCGCTGGCCGGCGTGACCTTGACCCTGGAGGAGGAGAACGGCCACCCGCGAGAGGCGGTTACCGACGGCGACGGCCGCTACCGCTTTGCGGAGGTACAGCCTGGGCGGCACTGGCTGCGGCTGACGCTGCCCCGCGGTTTCCGGGGCACCACGCCGCTGGCCACCCGGGCCAAGGTGCTGGCCGGCTACGTGGTAGAGTGGGACTTCGGCCTGCAGCCCTACGGCCAACAGCTTCTGCCCCTCATCTTTCAGGGGTAGCGCCGGTTCTGGCACTTGGGCGCGGGATGTGCTACAATGCTTCGGCCGATGCGGTCAGGCTTCTGGCCCGGCCGACAAACGATGGTGGAAAGGAAGCATCCCGTGAAGAAACGTGCAACCGCCCTGGCGGCGCTTCTGTTGTTGGCGGCGCTGTTGCTGACAGCCTGCAGCGCAGCCACCCCGACGGCCGAGCCTACGCCGACCCCCGCGCCGGCGCCCACAGAGACGCCCAGCCCAGAACCTACTTGGGTGGTGGTGGAAGAGCCCACCCGCGCCCCGGCTGGCGGGCCGGAGGTGGCCCTGGCCAACCTGACCATGCCTACCATGGATGTGCTGGCCACCGTGAACGGCCAAGAGGTGCGCTGGGCCGACATGGAGCCGGAACTGGTCTACTCCATCCACATGGTGACGCAGCAGTATGACTTGGATTGGAACCAGCAGGAGGTGCTGGCCCTGCTGCCTCAACTGCAGGACGACGTGCTCAACCAGGTGGCGTCGCGCGTCCTCATGCGGCAGCTTGCTGAGGACGAAGGGATCGTTGCCACCGACGACGCCGTGCAGGCCGAATTGGACGAACAGCAGGCTGGCATCCTGGCCACGGGCGCCTACACCTCTTGGGAAGAGTTCATGAAGCAGTTCGGCCTCAACGAGGAGCATTTCCAGCGCTTGGTGCGAGATTCGGTGCTCATGGAAGGGCTGATGTCCACCCGCATGCCCGAGCGTTCTGTGGAGCAGGCGAATGCGCGCCACATCTTGGTGGAGACTGCGGAAACGGCGCAAGAGGTGTTGGACAAGCTCGAGGCCGGGGAAGACTTTGCTGCCCTGGCTGCCACCTACTCCATCGATACAGGGACCAAGGACAACGGCGGCGACCTGGGCTGGTTCCCCCGGGGGGCCATGGTGACTGAGTTCGACACGGCCGCCTTCTCCCAGCCGGTAGGCGAGGTGGGCCCAGCGGTGCAGACCTCCTTCGGGTTCCACATTATCGAAGTGCTGGATCGGGGCCCCCACGACATGGACGACTACTCCTACGAACAGGCCAAGTCCGAGGCCTTCGGGGCCTGGTTCAGCGCAGAGCGCGCCGACGCCGAAATCAAGATCCTGCAGACCTTCTCATCTGCTGTGGAACCCGAGACAACGCCGGCCGCCACGCCGAGCAGCTAGGGCCAGGGGGGCGGCCATGCCCTACGAAGCGGTCATCGGGCTGGAGGTGCACGCCCAGCTCCTTACCCGCTCCAAGATGTTCTGTCGCTGTCAGGTGGTGGATTCCACCGCCGCCGAGCCCAACCGCTACACCTGCCCGGTGTGTGCGGGGATGCCCGGCGCCCTGCCCACCCTCAACGGGCAGGCGGTGGAGTTCACCATCATAGCCGGCTTGGCCCTCAACTGCCAGATCGCCCGACGCACCTTGTGGGAACGCAAGTCGTACTTCTACCCCGACCTGCCCAAAGGCTACCAGATCA
>JAAYZY010000277.1 GCA_012514615.1 Chloroflexota bacterium
AGCGTCCCCCGGGGGGAGGTGCGCCAGCCCGGCTTGCCGCACACGCCAGAGGACAGCGACCCCGCCCCACATGCACAAGGTGCTGGCGGCGAAGAGCGCCGGGTAGCCCCACCCGGGAAGCAGCAGGTTCACCCCGTCGATGAGCGGCCCCACCAGACGCCCCAAGGCGCCGGCTCCGCCGGTGGCCAGGTTGCTCAGGCCCAGATAGCGGCCTCCGGCCTCCTGGGGCACCAAGCGTGTGGCCAGGGCCCAGTTGGCGCTCATGAAGACGCCCATGGCCATACCCACCAGGCTGGCTAGGATCAACGCCTGCCAGAACTGGTGAACCACGACGAGCCCAGCGGTGCCCAGGCTGCCCACAAGCGCTGCCAGAACGTTCAGTGCCCAGGGGCCCCAGCGGTCTGCCAGGAGGCCGGCCGGGTAGAGCACCAGCAGGACGCTGACGCCGATGACCACCATCAGGCGGCCAGTGGCGGCTGCCGGGTTGGCCACCCCCAGGTGGTCTTGCAGGTAATACTGGGCGAACCCCTGGATCGGCGTGACCCCGGCCAGAACCAGCAGGCGGGCCAGCAGCAGCCAGGCATAGGGGGCGAAGCGTTGGCGATCCAGGTGGAAGGCGCTGCGGAGCAGGCTGACCGGGTCCAGGGCCTCGGCCACCGGCTGGGGGCCCTGAGGGTCTTCCCGCACTCCCAGCCAGGTAACGGCCAAGACCAGCGCCAAGACCCCGGCGATGGAGACCAGGCCGATTGCCGGCGAGCCAGCGCCGACCATGCGGCCGGCAATGAACCCGCCGGCGATGAGCCCCAGGATGTCGGCCAGGGTCTTGGCGCTGGAGGACAGGCCCCGCTGGGTGGCAGGCACCAGGTCGGGGATGAACCCTTGCGCTGCACTGTGGGCTGAGTTGGAGCTGGCCTGCAGGAGGAGGTAGGCCGCCAGCAGCATGGCGTAGCTGCCGGACAGACCCACCAGCGCCAGGCAGACGAAATCGCCCAGGGTGCCGGCCAGAATCCAGGGGCGCCGGCGGCCCCAGCGGCTGGCGGTGCGGTCGCTCAGGTGTCCGGTCAGCGGCTGGATAGCCGTGGCCAAGGCCAGGCCGGCCAACGAGAGCGCGGCCAGATAGGTGTTCTTCCAGGCAGCTGGGGCCAGCTCCACCAGCAAGGCCGGGAGGATGATCACGTGGAGGCTGTTCCACATGTAGCTCAGCCCGAAGAAGTAGGCGCTGAAGGCGATGTAGTCGCGGCTTCGTAGGTGGCGCATGGGTGTGATAGCCTCCCCGGCAGTTCGGCTTCCCAACAGATGCAGACACAGGATTCTAGCACCGCGGGGCGGTCCGAGGCAAGCGGCCGGTAGGGCGCTTGCGGCAGGGGGCCTAGAGGGCGCCGCGCCGCCCTTGACACCGTCGGCCATCCGGGGTTATCATGACTTGGCAGCATGTTTCTCCCGGGAGGCTGCTCTCACAAGGAGGAGTTGGCATGGCCTATCTGTTCCCCAGCGATGAATGGGTCAAGGAGCTGATGCGTGTCCTCAACAACAGCGAATCGTATGCCCAGGCGGCCAAGAAGTGGGAGGGCGACTGCTTCTTTGTGGTGGAGCCGGAGGGCGCACAGAGCAAGCCGGTGAACCTGTGGCTGGACCTCTGGCACGGCGAATGCCGCGCCGCGCGTGCCGTGCCAGACGGCGAGGCGATGGAGCCGGCCTTCCGCTTCGCCGGGCCCGGCAGCGTCTACCGCAAGATCTTCGAGGGCAAGGTCGACCCCATCAAGGCGTTGATGACCCGGCAGTTGAAGCTCAGCGGCAACATGAACGTGATCATGCGTTCACCCAAAGCCGCTCAAGAGCTGGTGGCCTGCGCTGCGCAAGTGGAGACAAGCTACCCAGAGTAGCAGGCCGGGCGCGCTCGGACCCCTGGGGCTGGATGCCGAGAAGGAGGCGGGCATGTGGTACTTCGACGCGCCGCATATCGTCTATGGCGAAGACGCCCTGAGCCACCTGGCGACGCTGCGGGGCCAGCGCGCCCTCATCGTCACTGACCCCAACATGGAGCGCCTGGGCTTCATGGCCTTGGTGGCCCAAGGCTTGAAGCAGGCGGGCATGGAAGTGGCGGTCTTCGCCGAGGTGGAGCCGGACCCATCGCTGGAGACGGCCCAGAGGGCCGCCCAGCAGGCCGTGACTTGGGCGCCAGACTGGATCGTGGGCCTGGGCGGCGGCTCCTCGCTGGACCTGGCCAAGGCCTGCTGGGTGCTCTACGAGAACCCAGGCCTGGATGCGGCGGGGATCAACCCACTGGAGGACCTCTGCCTGCGGGCCAAGGCCCGCCTCATCGCCATCCCCACCACCGTGGGCACGGGCTCTGAGGCCACGTGGGCCATCGTCCTCACGGACCGGCAGGCG
>JAAYZY010000026.1 GCA_012514615.1 Chloroflexota bacterium
CAGGGAACTCGGTGGCTGGGATGCGCGGCAGCATGTGTCCCTCCAGGCAGCGGTCTAGGCGAGGATGACCTCGTCTAGGGAGCGTTTGGGCACGTGGTGGGTGCCGTCCGGCTCTCGCCAGTACTTGATGTCGCCGTCAGGGCCCAGGGGATCGATCACCACGGTCTCTTTGGGTACGCCCAGCGCCAGCACCAGCAAGACCTCGTAGCGGTCGGCGATCTGCAGCGCCTCCTTGAGCTTGGGGCGGTTGATGGAGAGGATCATGCAGCCGCCCAGCCCCTTCTCCACAGCGCCCAGCATGATGCTCTGGGCCGCAATGCCGTGGTCCACGCCGTAGGTCTTGGTGATCTCGGTGTCGCCCAGGATGATGATGTAGGCCGCAGGGCGCTCGCCCTCTTGCGGGCCGGGCCAATCCTTCAGGTAGGCTGCCCAGCCTAGGTGGGGGAAGATGCGGTCGTTGGTTTCTGCATCGCACGACAGGAAGTACTTGAGCGGTTGGCGGTTGGCCCCTGTCGCCGACAGCCGGGCCAGGTCTACCAGTTCTCGCAGCGTCTGGCGAGAGACCGGCCGGTCTTCATGGAAGCGTCGGAAGCTTCGGTTGCGCCTTACCAGGTCTGCCAAGGTCATGGTTGGTTCACCTCCTGAGTCTGTCAGGCGGCCGGCGGGACGCCGGGCGTCTGGGCGGGCTGGTGAGCGGGAAGCTGGCGGATGGTGACGGCCAGCAAGCCCACCATCAACAGTGAAAGGATGGCTCCTGCGTAGAACGGCCAACTGGCGCCCCATAGGGCGAAGACCACGCCCATCACCAGGGGGCCCAGGGTCTGGCCCAGGCGCAGCACCGTTCCGTTGATGGACATGAAGGCGGCGCGGTGCTCGATGGGGGCCAGGCTCGCCAGCAGGGTCTGGACGCTGGGCATGTTGATCCCTTGCCCTACGCCGAAGACCAGGATCGGCAGCGGCAGCAGCCAGATGGTGGGCATGAGGGGGATCAGCGGCAGGGCGATGGCGTAGAGGACAAACGCTGCCCGGATCAACGTGCGTTCGGAAAACCGCTTGGTCAAGCGGCCCATCTGCGAGGCGGTGATGGCCGTGGTGAGGGACATGGTGGACATCATGGCCCCAATGAGCAGGGGCGAAGCGCCGAAGCGGTTCCGCAGGAGGAAGGGGAAGTAGGAAAGGTAGGCGCCGTACAGCAAGATGAAGGTGGCCACGCCTACTACGAACAGACCCACGACCTCCCGCCGTCGGATGCTGGCCCAGGCGGTGCGGAGATAGAGGCCCAGGTCTTCGTGGTTGCGGGGTTCCGGGTTGTGCAGGCGGAAGACCACCAGCAGGCCCACCGGCACGGCCAGCAGCGGCAGGAAGAACGGCGCGTACCAGGCCAAGGTGGCCAGGGCCCCGCCGATGGCCGGGTAGCTGGCTGTGCCCACGTTCAGGACGCTGGCGTTGTAGCCCATGGCCGCGGCCCGCCGCCGGCCGCTGTAGAGGTCCCCGATGATGGTCACGTTCAGGGCGCCCAAGGCAGCCGCGCCGATCCCCTGCCCGAAGCGCAATGCCAGCAGCAGAGGGAAATCTCGGCAGAAGGCGCAGGCCGTGCCGGCCAGGGCGAAGAGGAACAGCGACGGCGCCAGGACCGGCTTGCGGCCCCAGCGGTCGGCCAAGACGCCCAGCAGGGGCGTCAGGAATACGCCAGGAAGGGTGAAAGCGGTGATGAGAAGGGCCACCTGCTGCGCACTGACCCCCAGCACCTGGGCGATGCCCGGCAAGGCAGGGGTGATGCTGGAGACGCTCATCACAGCGACGAGGGTGACGCAAAACAGGATTTGCAGGTTGGTGTCGCGGTAGACAGCAGGGGGGGCCCCGTGGTCCGGGTCGGCCTCAGCAGATTTCAATCGGGCGAACCTCCCTTGGCAGGGTTGGTGCCCCATAGTATAGCAGAAGTTCGCCCAATAGGGAAGAACAGCGCCGACCCCGCCCCCACAGCAAGCTGCAGGGACGGGGATGCGTTGCTCCCGAGGCCGGCGCGGGCCTCTACAGGGTGGGGTCCAAGACGCGGCCCAGGAACAGGATCGACCCGGTGCCTCGATCGCGAATGAGGAACACGAAAGGCCGGTCGGCGGTGAAGGTCACCGGCTCCAGCGGCATGGCCTTCTGCACCAGAATCACGGCAGTGGCTGCTGCCGCCACCGTGCCGGCCTCGTCCACCGTCACAGCAGCCTTGTGGATCACCTCTTTGATGTACAACCTGTCGGTGCCGTCCATGCCCGAGAAGTCGGCCGCATCCACATTGAAGGCGTCGGTCATGCCCAGGCGCTGCAGGGCGGCGGACAGGTTGAACTGCGAGTCGAAGTCCCACTTGGGGAGCGTCAGCTCCACGTCTCGCTCATCCAAGGCCTGGGCAATTTCCTGCCACTGGGCCCAGTCCAGGCTTTCCTCAAACGGCTGGAACTGACCGGGAGCGGGCAGCACCACCACCATGGAGAGCTCCCCGCCCACGTAGGGCAGCTCCACGGCTTGGAAGGTGGGCCCTTCGGCGTACGGCAGGCGCTTGCTCTGGCGCATCATGCGCGCCTGCACGGTGGAGCCATCCAGGTGGGTGAAGGGCCCGTCTTGGGTGGCCTCGGCCAGGAAGGGGTACTGCCAGGCGGCGTCGAAGTAGATGGCGTTGGTCAGCACCAGCCGGGTCAGGGGATCGATGGTTCCGGAGGGCAGCAGGTCCGAGATCTTGCCCTGTGTCTGCTCGCCGACCCAGCGGTTGATGGTCTCCCGAGCGCCTGCTGGGTCGGCAGAGAAGTCCAGCAACCGCATCCCCGCGCCATAGTGCTCGGCCAGGAGGTCCAGGTATTCTGGCCTGAACTCGTAGTCAGCCTGGCCCCACAGGGCGTTGACGATGTGCAGCATGAACCGAGGGCCGTCGGCGACTGCGTCCTTCCACCGGTTGCGGTTGGTCAGGGTCTGGTCCAGGGAGTTCCAGGCGGGGTGCAGCCGCTCTGGCGCAAGGATGAGGCGCAACGCATCGGCCATCTGCTGGGCCGTCTGACCGCGAGCGCCGGCGTAGGTCATGGCCAGAGCCTGGGAGATGCTGTAGGGAGAGGCGAACAGGTTGCCCTTGCGTTCCCGCAGGGCCCCGTAGAGGGCAAAGGCGAAGGAGCCGTTGGTTTCGGCCAGGGTCTGGATCTCAGCCGGCGGCAGCTCAGGGGCAGCCTGGCGCGGGTTGGCCGATTGGGCCACCTCGGCGGCATGGGCCGGGCCGTTGGGGAGCGCGCTGCACCCACAGAGGGCTAACACGGCCAAGAGCAACAGGATGGAGAGCCAAGGGGAATGCACAGCGGCACCTCCTGATGTTGGTCGTACTGCTCTAGGAGACGTTGCCAGCGGGCGCAGGGTTCCCCGAGCGACGCGCCGGCCAGGTGTAGGCCTGGGCGTTGGTGAGCCACTGGAAGCCGTGCCGCTGCAAGATGGGCCGGCTCATGGGCGATGCGTCTACAGTGAGGAAGCGGCAGCCGCGGCGCAGCGCTTCTTGCGCTCGCACAGCCAGCAGCGCGGTGTAGAGGCCGCGCCGCCGGAACGCCGACAGGGTGGAGCCGCCCCACAGGCTGGCGAACTGGCTGCCCGGGTGGAAGCAGATGCGGGCAGTGCTGCATGGCTGCCCGTCGGCGTAGGCCACGTAGAGACTCACCGCCTCTGGGCTGCCTTCGATCTGCTGGGTTAGCTCGTCGCCCAGCCAGGTGAAGTCCTCGCCCCAGACAGCAGCTTTCACGGCCAGGATGTCGGCGATCCCGGCGCGGTCAGTGACCCGACGCACATCGGCCGCCGGTGGAGCCAGCAGCGCCGGGGGAGCCTCTTGCAGGTTTAGCACCAAGACGGCCTCAGGCTCTTCGGCGAGGAAGCCGCGAGCTGCGAGTCGCTCACGGAGGTCTGCCGGGGTGTCGTGGTCGTAGACCTTCCACTCGAACCCCTGGCCCAGGCTCTGGAAGTAGGCCACCTGCTCGCTGATGACGGCGTCCACCTCCTCTGGCCGCAGGCGGGAGTAGGCCACGAAGCCGTCGCGCCCGGCCAGGTGGACGTGGCGCACCAGGTGCGGCCGGGCCTCACGGCGGATGTCTGGGTACTGCACCTTGACGCGCTGTTCGCGGTCGAAGAGGGCCAACATAGCAGCGTGGTCCATGCGGCGTCAGCCCCTCCTCAGCGGCGCTGCCAGATGATCAGGTAGGCCAAGAGGGCGATG
This sequence comes from Chloroflexota bacterium, assembly GCA_012514615.1. The sequence continues at coordinate 4,229 of JAAYZY010000026.1, forward strand.
AGCGCCGTCATCACCAGGGCGCCGCGGGGGCCCACCCGAGGCGCCAGCAAGAAGAAGATGAACACCGCCGCGGGGAAGGCATACTGGCGGGCCAGGCGGCGCCAGTCCAGACCGCTGGGCATGATGGGGGGCCGCGGCGCGCTGCCGCCCCCTTGGGCCCGCCAGCGGTCGTACGCGGCGCGCTTCTGCGGATCGGATAGCAGGTCGTAGGCGGCATTGATCTCCTGCATGCGCCGCAGGGCCTCCGGCGACCCGTTCACGTCCGGGTGGTACTTGGCGGCCAAGCGGCGGTAGGCGGCCTGGATGATCTCCGGCTCGGCCTGGGGCGACACCTGCAGGATGGCGTAGGGGTCAGACTGCTCTGGCATGGCGTTGTGACGTCCTCTGGCGTGTGGCAGCTTGGGGCGCGTGCTTCCACCGACGCCCTCTTTGCGGTATTATACACCATGTGGGGCAAAACGGCGGCCCGCGAGCTGCGGCGCAGCGGGGTGGCACAACTCTTGCTCCGATGGGGGGTGCGCCGCCGGCTCGTTGCGCGGCTGGGCGGCGCCTGGGCCTGCCTCGCTGCGCCGTGGGCAGACACGCTTGTGGCTGGAGGGAGAAGGATGCCGGACAATCTGCCGATCATGGACCGACTTCGCCAACGCCCTCGGGCGCGGGTGCGGCTGATCGTCCGCACCACGGATGACCCGCGCGCCCACGTGGAAGAGATCGAGGGGCTGGGCCTGCGGGTGCATCACGTGCTGCGCATCGCCAAGGCCGTGGCCGTGGAAGGGACGGGGGCCCGGGCGCTCCGCCTGGCAGAGCGCGCTTGGGTCAAGGGGATCGAAGAGGACCAAGAGGTGCGCACCCAACGGGGCGCGGGGAAGGGGGCCGCCCACCGATGAACGTATCCAAGATGGCGCAGCCGTTGCAGATGGCCATGAAGGGTTTGGGCGAAGAATCACCCATCCGCGTCATCGTGCGCTACCGTGAGGCGTCGCCGCCGCCTGACCGCCTGGTGGGGAAGGCGGTGGATGTCCATGCCTACCGCCTGGTACCCTGCACCTCCCTGCAGACCACCGTGGAGGGGGTCCAGGCCCTCTCCGGCGACCCGACGGTTGAGCAGGTCTGGTTGGACGAATGGCTGCACACCTGCCTGGACGTCTCGGCGCCGCTGATCAGAGCTCCCCAGGTGTGGGATGCTGGCCGGCGGGGCGCGGGGATCCGTGTGGGTGTGGTGGATACCGGCATCGACGCCGACCATCCCGACTTCGCCGGCCGGGTGCTGGCTGCCCGGTCGTTCGTCGGCGGCGAGCCGCGGGATGACAACGGGCACGGTACCCACGTGGCCGGCATCATCGGCGGCAGCGGCCAGGCCAGCGGGGGCCGCTACCGCGGCGTGGCTCCAGAGGTCTTCCTCTATGTGGCCAAGGTGCTGCGGGCCGACGGCTCAGGCCTGATGAGTAGCGTCATGGCCGGCGTGGAGTGGGTGGTGGATCAGGGAGCCCAGGTGGTCAACCTCTCCCTGGGGGGGATTGGCCCCTGCAACGGCACCGATGCACTGTCGCTGTTGTGCGATGCGGTGGTGGAGCTGGGCGTGGTGGTTTGCGTAGCCGCCGGGAACACGGGCCCGGGCCCGGCCACGGTGGGGCCGCCGGGGTGCGCCCGCCAGGTGATCACCGTGGGGGCCAGCGATGACCACGACCGGATCGCTGACTTTTCGTCTCGCGGGCCTACCCTAGATGGGCGGGTGAAGCCTGATCTGGTCTTCCCTGGGGCAGGGATCGTGGCCTGCCGCGCCCAGGGCTCGAACCTGGGCAAAGCGGTGGATGCCCGCTACACCAGCGCCTCGGGCACCAGCATGGCCACGCCCCATGCCAGCGGCGCGGCGGCCCTCCTGCTGGAGACATCGCCGGGACTCACCCCGGGGCAGGTGAAAGCGTTGCTGCAGCGCACCGCGGTGAGCCTGGGGCTGGACCCCAACGCCCAGGGCAGCGGACGAGGCGACGTCTTGGCTGCCCACGCCAGCATCGCTGGCCCGGGACCGGTGCCCACCCCGCCGCCCACGCCGCCGGCAGAGCCTGGCGGCTGCCTGACGGCGCTGTTGCGGGCGCTGCGGCTAGGGGGTGGCCAGGCCTAGCGCTGCCGGGTCTCTCGAACCCAGTCTAGCGGGATGACGCAGATGAACCGCAGGGTGGTCTGCCCGTCGTTGACGTATTGGTGCTGCGAGTTGGGCGGCACGTTGACTACGTCGCCCGGCTTCACCCGATGGATCTCTCCCTCGTACTGAACATAGCCGGCGCCCTCGATGACGTAGTTGTGGTGCTCTTGCCAGTGGGCATGGTACCAGGTGGCCGCACCCGGCTCCACCTCGATGATGCGGGTGGCGAAAGTCGGCGCGCCGTCACGCTTGTCGTTCACCGCCCAGCGGATGGCCACGCCGTGAAGGTCAGCCACCGGCTCAGCTTCGATGTTGCGGTAGTCGGTCACTTTGAACATGTTGTCTCACTCCTTGTCCCACCGGTGGGTCTTGGGGCCAGATAGCACCTCGTCGTAGACCGCCAGCACCTGCTCCACCAAGGCACGGACGTCGAAGCCCTGGGCGTGCCGAAGGGCCTCTTGGCCCAGGCGCGTTCGCAGCGCCTCGTCGTCCATCAAGCGTTCCATCGCCCCCCGCAGCGCCTGGGGGTCGGCCGGGGGCACCACCAAGCCGGTCTCCCCGTCTTGGTTCACCCAGGACGTGCCGGTGCCCAGCTCGGTGGAGATGACCGGCCGGCCGCTGGCCATGGCCTCCAAGAGCACCGCCCCGAACGCCTCGCTGCGCTGGGTGGCCGGCAGGATGAACAGGTCGCAGGCGTGGTAGTAGGTTGGCAGGTCTTCATCTTCCACCTCCCCCACAAAGTGCACCCGGTCGGCGACGCCCAGTTGGCGCGCCTCATGTTCCCACGTGGAGCGCATCGCCCCTTCGCCCACCACCACCAGGTGCCCGGGCAGCCCCTGCAGGGCTTGCAGCAGGTGTGGCAAGCCTTTGTAGTAGCGTAGGCGGCCCACGAAGAGGTAGAGCGGCGCGCCGAAGCGGGCGCGCAGGTCGGCTACCGCGGCCGCCGGCGCGGCTCTGAAGCGAGCCACTTCAATCCCCAGCGGCACTACTTGGCAGCGGTCTCGCACCGCTTGGAGATAGGACGACGATTGGATGTAGTTGGGGCTGGTGGCCAAGATGCAGTCGGCGCGGCGCAGCACCCGCCGCAGGATCGGCTCGTACAGGCGCAGCCACCCCTGCTGGCGCACCACGTCGCTGTGGTAGGTGATGACGGTGGGGCGGCCGCGGCCAAAAAGCAGTTGGGCCGTCTCGCCCAGGGGGTAGGGGAAGTGCAGGTGGGTGATGTGGGGCCGCAACCGCCCCAGCATGATGGGCAGCGTGATGCTGATGGGCATGGAGGCGACGGTAGCCGCCCGCCCGGCCTTGAAGACCTGCACGCCGCCTCGCTCTTCGACCACGGTGCGGGAGGTGAGGCTGGTGGCCAGCACCGCTACCTGGCGGCCCTGCGCCGCCTGCCCCTCGGCCAGCAGGCGGATGTGGTTCTCGATGCCGCCTACCACCGGGTAGTAGTCTTTGTAGACGTGAAGGATGCGCTGCTTCGGTGTGGTCACAGCGTCAGCGCGCCCCCGGCCGGCGCGGCTTGCAGAGCAGTTCCAGGATCTCCACGTCCAAGAAGTCTTGGGCGTTGGCTGGCAGGATGACCGCGGCGGTGTCGGCGCCTCCTCCCGTCCCGGCGATGGCCACCGTCTCTTCGCCGGCCCGCAACAGGCCGGCATCGGCGGCCATGAGGCAGATCTCCACAGCCACCTTCAGCCCCTGGCTGAAAGTGCGGTAGGTGTAGGCGATGATCTCATCCAACTGGTAGGCGCCCAGCTTGCGGCGGATGGAGCGATTGACGCCCCCGAAGGCGTGCTGGCAGGTGAGGATCGGCACGCCAGCGGCTTCCATGGCGGCGCGCATCTCTGGCAGCAGCTCTTGGCGGTTGGGGCTGTGGAAGCCGGTGGAATGGCTCACCACCACCAGATGGTAGCCAGTGAAGAGACGGGCGGCCGCGGCGCCGGTCTGGCCAGTGGTGGAAGCCACCACCACCTGCCGCAGGCCCAGGGCTTCCGCCCGCGTGTGGGCGATCTGCAGAGCCGCGGTGGTGTTCTGCGGGCCGGGCTGCTGGAAGTAGACGCAGGGCACTGTCTGTTCGCTCATGGTCGGGCACCTCCTAGGCGATTATACCGCAGCCCAGGCCCGCGGCGCAAAGCTGGCCCGGGGGCGTCAGCGGAGCTTGCCGGCCTGCTCCAGGGCGGCGCGGATCCGCCCGTCGGAGCGCGGGTCTTCGCCGCGGGCAAACTGCGGGCTGGGATACCCCAGCTCCAGCCTCACGGTGCGGCCGGCTGGGTCGAAGGGCTGCATGATGACTATGCCCTCGTAGCTGAGGGAGGAGATAGGCGTCCACAGCGCCCCGCGGTAGATGGTCTCGTCGCCCACCCGCACCACGAACGGCAGGCCGTCTACCGGCACGGCGAGGGCGCGCAAGCGTTCGTAGGCCTCAGGCGTCAGCTCCATCTCGTGGGTAGCCCAGGTATAAGCCGCCAGGTCGTCGCTGGTGATGAGGGGGCTGCCGGGCGTTTGCCAGGTGCTGGGGTTGGCTTTGACCAGCTCAGCCATGGGCTGCGCCTCGGCCCGCACGATGGAGAAGTGGGCCTGGTCGCTCGGTGTGCAGGCAGCCAGAGCCCAGAGCAGGGCGGCCAACAGCACAAGGGCCCCTGAAACGCGGTGGTTCACAGGCATGAAGATCACCTCTTTGCAGTCTCTTGGTGGGGGTATGGTATCACCGAGCAGGCGTCACCGTCAACCGGGTGGCCTTTGGCACAGGCCTTGAAGCGAACGGCTGGAGCTAGCGCATCTGGCCTAACTTGCCAAACCCCTTTCTCTATGCTAGAATGCGTTCCGTTGCTGGCAGGGCAGGGTACGCAGTCTGTCGCCGCCAGCCTACCAGCCAGGAGCGCTGCTGTGGCCTGGCTGGAATCTCACAAAGGAGCGGAGAGAGTTCCCATGTATCGACGCAGAACTCCTGCCCCCCTGAGAGCGATGTCGCGCATTCTAGACGGCAAGTGGACCAGCCGCATCATCAACTTCGTGCTCATCCCTGGCTTGCTGCTGGCTGCCCTCTGGCTACCTCCGGTGGCCCTTCCCGAACGCGTGCTGAGCGCCGGGTTCGTCGAGATCGGACCTGAAGGCGGCTCTGTGGTGGAAGAAGACGGCATGCAGATCACCTTGCCGGCCGAGGGCCTGAGGGACGCGGTGAGGGTCAAGCTCACCGCCATCCCTCGCCTCACCTTCCTTGAGGGGAAGGGCGGGGCCGATCTCGCGGCCGCCGCCGCCGGCATCCCCAACCAGACGCTGGTGATGCGCAGCCCGTTCTACCAGGTGGAGCAGCGCGGCACGACCCCAGGGAAGGCGGTCGTCACCCTGCCGATCCCCAACGACTCTGAGCCCTATTCCACCCTGGACCTCTACAGTTGGGACGGCTCGGGCTGGCAGTGGCTGCCGTCGCGGGTCATCGCTGAAGACGACGTCATTGAAGCGACGCTGGACGCCTTGCCCCCCTCCTTGGTGGTGATGCAAACGCTGCCGCAGCCGCCGCAGGTGGCGGCGCACTTGGCGGTCGAAGCCTCCGTTCCCCAGCAGGCGGGCGGCGCGCTGGCGGAGCTGAACCCCCAGGGTCTGTACCTGATGGATGACCAAGGCAATGTGGGTGGGATGCTGGCCTCGCTGCCGGCCGATGCCGCCGCGGCCTCGTCTGCCATCGTGCCTACCATTGCCAACTGGGGTCCCGACGGCGTGGTGCGCGCTGACTTGGTGGACAATCTGCTGGTGGACGAAGGGGCCAGGCAGCGTCACGCCCAGGCCATTGCCGACTTTGCCGTGCAGAACTTCTACTCCGGCATCGATATCGCCTATATGGAGGTCGGCCCCGATCTGCGGTCGGAGTTCACTGACTTCGCCCAGCGCCTGGCTGACCGCTTGCACGAGAACGGCAAGCTGCTGAGCATCAGCGTGGGGCGGCCCACACAGGTGGCCGAGGACCGCTGGGACACCGGCGCGTACGACTGGAAGGCGCTGGGCCAAGCGGCCGATGTGATCAAAGTGCCGGCCCCGCTGGACCCCATGGCCAGCCGCGATGGCGGGCAACTGACCGCCTTGCTGGATTGGGCCGTCTCGCAGGTGAACCGCTACAAGCTGCAGGTGGCCTTCTCCACCCGCAGCATGGAGCAGGTGGGGCAGGTGCTGGTGGATGTGCCCCTGTCTGAAGCCCTGGCCCCCTTGGCGCAGATCGTGGGGCCGTCGGACAAGCCGGTGATCACCGAAGGCGAGCAGATCCCCCTCTCGTTGAACGTGGCTGCGGCCAGCGGAGGGTTGCAGTGGGAGCCGTCGGCGGCGCTCTACTGGTATGTCAGCCCCGACGCCTCAGGCGTCCAGCGCACCTTCTGGATCGAGAGCGCGGCCAGCCTGGCCCACAAGCTGCAATTGATCTCCAAGTACAACGTCAAGGGTGTGGCGCTGCAGCACCTGCTGCAAGATGAGCAGGATCCCCAGACGTGGGAGGCGCTGCACGCCTACGGCGCGCTGGCCACCCCCCAGGCCGAAACCAACTTCCTGGTGAAGTGGCAGGTGCGCGATGCGGCCGGACAGCCAGTGGCGGAAAGCACGGCCAGCCTCACTGACCCGGCCTACGTGGTGGTGGCCCCGGAGCCGGGCGAGTACACCGTCTTGGCCATGGTGTCGGCCAACGCCGGCAACACCTTCGCCGAGCAGAGCATGGCCGGGCTGATTGTGGCCTCGCCGACGCCGGTGCCCACGGCCACCCCTACTGCAACGCCTAGCCCCACCCCCACGGCCACGCCGGTGCCGCCTACGGCTACGCCGGTGCCGCCCACCGCCTCGCCCAGGCCAGCGCAGGCGGCGCCGGCCCCGGCTGCGGCTCCGGCTGCGGTGCCCGCCAACGCCGGTTTCGGCTACGGCCTGCAGGCGCACATGATCGACAACGACCAGGCGCCTCGGGTCATGGCCGCCATCAACGATCTGGGCTTCGGCTGGGTCAAGCAGCAGGTGGAGTGGTTCCGTCACGAGCCGAACAAGGGCGACTACCATTGGGGCTCCATTGACAACCTGGTGGACCAGGCCAACGCGGCCGGCATCAAGGTGCTCCTCAGCGTGGTGAAGGCGCCCCGGTGGGCACGGCCCGGCAACTCAGATTTCAGCGTCGAAGGCCCGCCGGCCAACCCGCAGGACTACGCGGACTTCATCGGGGCCATGGCGGCTCGCTACAAGGGTCGTGTCCACGCCTACGAGATCTGGAACGAGCAGAACATGGACTACGAGTGGGGTCGCGAGCCGTTTGACGCCAACCGCTACGTGCAGATCTTGGC
>JAAYZY010000278.1 GCA_012514615.1 Chloroflexota bacterium
CGGGGCCGGCGGAACAGGGTCCAGAAGAGCAGCCGCCAATACTGGGCCCGCTCCCGCCCCCGAATGCCCAGCAGACAGATCGATTTGAAGAACGCCCCCAGCTCCGGCACCCTGATGCGCGGCCGCACCACATCGGCAGGCATGTATTGGCGCAGGAACGTCTTCACCCGCTGGTAGTAGGCCTCCGGGTCGTAGATCGTCTCCACGATGCGTTGGTAGCCGGCGGTGAGCACCTGCAGGTCCATGCAAGGGATGAAGTTCATGGAGGTATCGGTGTTGTTGCCGCTGGTCTCCCGCAGCAGGCGGCCCTCGCGCCGCAGCCGCTCGTAGAGGCGCGTGCCGTGGGGCGCTTGCAGCAGCCCCACCATGGCGGTGACAATGCCGCTCTCTTGGATGAAGCGGATCTGGCGGTCGAAGATATTCGGTCTGTCGCTGTCAAAGCCGACGATGAACCCGCCCTGCACGTCCAGGCCGGCCTGGTGCAGCCGCCGCACGCAGGCCACCAGGTCCCGCCCGCGGTTCTGGATCTTGCTGCACTCGGCCAGGCTCTCCTCGTCTGGCGTCTCGATGCCGATGAAGACGGTGGTGAAGCCGGCCTCCACCATCAGACGCAGCAGCTCGGCGTCGTCGGCCAGGTTGATGGAGACCTCGGTGGAGAAGCTGACGTGGGGCTTGTCTTGCCGCCAGCGGATGAGCGCCGGCAGGACTTCCTCCTTGAGGGCGCGGCGGTTGCCGATGAAGTTGTCGTCTACGAAGAAGATGTCGCCTCGGCCGCCGGCCTGGTAGAGCGCTTCCAGCTCGGCCATCAACTGCGGGGCGCTCTTCACCCGCGGCGTGCGCCCGAACAAGGCGGTGATGTTGCAGAAGTCGCAGTTGAAGGGGCAGCCCCGGGAGAACTGGATGCACATACTGGCGTAGCAGCCCATGTCCACCAGGTCCCAACGGGGCGGCGGCGTCTGGCTCAGGGCCGGCTTCTCGTCGGAGCGGTAGATGCGCTGCGGCTGGCCGCCGGCCAGGTCCGCCAGGAACAGGGGCAGCGTGACCTCGGCTTCGCCCAAGATGAAGTGCGCCACCCCCGGGAAGGCCTCGTGTTCGCCGCTGAAGAGCGGGCCGCCTGCCACCACCGGCGTCCCCACGGCCTGGCAGCGGTCCGCCACCTCGTGCGCCGAGGCGCTCTGAGCCACCATAGCGCTGAGGAAGACGCAGTCAGCCCATTCCAGGTCGGCGCGGCTCAGCCGCTGGACGTTCATGTCCACCAGGCGCAACTGCCAGTCTGGCGGCAGCATGGAGGCCACTGTCAGCAGCCCCAGGGGCGGCATGGAGGCCTTCTTGCCGATGAACTTCAGAGCGTGGCGGAAGCTCCAGAACGTCTCGGGGAACTCGGGGTAGACCAATAGGATGTTCACAGGGACCCTCCGTGAGTGGGCTGTGGCAGGCCGGCCGGAACCGGAGCAGGGCATCGGCGCACGTTCGAGGGTAGAAACACCGCCTCGGCCCAGAGGTTGCGCCCTAGCCCAGCGTCTTGCGGAAGCGGCTGGCCGCCAGGAGCATCACCCCCAGGCCAAAGACCAGCAAGGCGGCCACCTGCCCCCCCAGAATCTCCAGGCCCACCCCCTTGAGGATGATGCCGCGGATGATCACCAGCATGTAGCGCAGCGGCACCAGGTAGGTGATGGCCTGCAGCCAGGGTGGCATGGCTTCGATGGGGAAGAAGAACCCGCCCAAGAAGATGGAGGGAAGCATGATCAGGAAGGTGAGCAGCATGGCCTCTTGCTGAGAGCTGGCCAGGCTGGAGATGAGGATCCCCAGGCTCAGCGAGGTGACCAGGAAGATGGAGGAAAGCCCCAGCAGCAGGCCCACGCTGCCGCTGATCGGCACGCCGAACCACCAGACGCCGATGGCCAGCACCTCCAGCACATCCCAGAAGGCGATGAAGATGTAGGGCACGATCTTGCCCACGATGAGTTCCAGGGGGCGGATGGGCGTGACGATGAGCTGCTCGATGGTACCCTGCTCCCGCTCCCGCACGATGGCTAGGGAGGTGAACAAGGCGGTGAGGAAGAAGAGCACCGTGCCGATGATGCCGGGGATCATGAAGTTGGCGCTCTTCATCTGGGGGTTGTACCAGATGCGCGGCCGCACCTCCACGCCGGGCAGGGCGTGGGGGTCCAGGCCAGTGCGCCCCTGCAGGATGCGCAGCGATTGGGCTTGGGCCACCGACTGGGAGGCGGCGAAGACAGTGGTGGCCACGGTGGGGTCAGAGCCGTCGATGGCGAAGGCCACCTGAGCCTGTTCGCCGCGGGCCAGCGTCTCGGCGTAGCCCACGGGGATGATCAGGCCGGCGCGCACCTGGCCGCGGTCCATCAGGCGCTCCAGCTCGGCTTCGGACTCGACGTGGTGGCTGAGGTCGAAGTAGGCCGAGGCGCGGTAGGCATCCAGCAGGGCGCGGCTCTCGGGGGAGCGGTCTCGGTCCAGCACGGCGGTGCGCAGGTGCTCGATGTCGGTGGTGGCGGCATAGCCCAGTAGCAGGAGCTGCACGATGGGCATGAGGAACATCACGCCCAGGGTGCGGCGGTCCCGCAAGACGTGCAGGAACTCCTTGCGGATCAGCGACAGCGTGCGCAGGAGCATGCCCCACCCCCCGACAGGCGCAACGGAGACCGTGCCGGTCAGTACGTCAAGCGATCTACCTCTTGGCCCTGCTCATCGTACAGCCGCGCCTCGTCGCCTGCGTTGTTCCAGATGTAGCTTGGGGACCAAAGCAGGTGCGTGGGTGGGTCTTCGTCGGCATCGGGGCCAGAGTGCAGGTAGACGCTTGCCCCCGCAGAAAGGAGATACCCTGATGGAAAGGCATAGGTCTGGGGGCCGATGACACTCACCAACGTCCAGCCCGTCATGTGCTGGGCATTGGCCCCGATGTTGTCGATGCGCACCCACTCGTCGCTGCCATCGTACTTCAGATGGCCGATCTGGAGGACGGCGGCTGGCCCTATCGCCGGCAGGCCAGATTGGCGAGAGATGAGCGGCAGAAGGAGGCGCCCCGGCATGGCGGCAACGGATGTCAGCCCGAAGCCCAGGCTCAGGAGAGCAGCCAGCATGAGCCCACAAGCAAGCCAATTCCAGGGTCGGGTTCGGCTGCCCACCATCTCTCCCCAACCTCCTTGCCGCAAGTCGGCCGAGCGGTCAGCAACTGCCGGTCGCCCCATCACCAACAACATTGTACCATGCTTAGCCTGCCCCGGCAATGGGCAACCGGGCAGCGATGATCGGCGATTCTACGGCATTCTGAGTACACTCTTAGAGAGGGCCTTCACCGTGCCCTACGAGGCCTCGGCCGGGGCTGGGCTGCTGTGGGTTTGGCTGCTCTTGCGCTACTCAGGC
>JAAYZY010000279.1 GCA_012514615.1 Chloroflexota bacterium
CCGTACCGCCTGGAGCCGGAAGCCCTCTGGCGTGCCCGCGTAGGGAGGGCTCTGCCGGCTCCAGACCGCCAGGTACTCGTTGAGGGCAGCGTTGTAGGCTACGGCCGGGAAGGCGTGGTTGCCTGCAGCGGTGCCCAAGGTGACTGTGGGGTCGGGAGAGCGCAGGTTGACGGCGGCAGGGGTAGCTGGGCCAGCTATGGGCGCGGCGCCGGTCGTCTCGCCGGGGCGGCGCAGCAGAACCATGTGGAACTGGTCGTCGTCGTCCTGCAGGCCGCCGCTGTAGAGGCGCAGGTCGTTGCCGCCCTTGAGCCGGCCGCCGAAAAAGGCATCGGGCAGAGAAACTGTGGCCGTGAGCCAGGTGTCGGTGCCCAGCTTCACCACAGGAGACGCTTGCTTCTGGGGGTTGTCGGCGGCGTCGTACTGCAGCCACCAGCGGCCGCCGGGGTCCTCGCCGTCGTAGTAGATGACCGTGGCTTCCACCGGCGCAGTGGCAGCGCGCTGGTAGCGGTCGTCCACGTCGAGGTAGAAGTAGTGCTGGCCGTTCTGGCGATCCGTCGAAAGGGTGAAGAACCCTTCCGGGCGCATGCTGCCGTAGGGCAGGTTGGCGTCGGCCACTGGCCGGCCGTCGTCTGGGCTGCGGTCGTGGTAGAGGTAGAACTCGTAGCTCTCGTAGTCTGGGCAGTAGGGCCAGTCGGGCGCGTTGATGGAGGTGCGGAAGGCGGTCCAGATGCCCGGCAGACCGGCCATGTTGCCCCCCACGTAGTGAGCGTACTCGTTGAAGAAGCGCGCCGGGTCCACCAGTTGCGTAGGGGTGACCACGCTGGTGAGCCCGTGGATCAGCGAGTAGCCCTTGTCCAAACCGTTGAGGTAGGCCCAGTAGCTATCCCAGTAGTAGTACCACCAAGAGAACTCGGCAGCGAAGGTGGCGGTGTCGCTGTACCACAGCGGCACCACCCAGTCGGCGCCGTAGATGCGATCGGGCGGGTTGCAGACGCCGCCGGCGCCGCCGCCGGTCTCGTCGCCCCGGCGCAGGCCGCTGAACTTGAGCCCGCAGCCTTTGGAGATGGCGTAGGGGATGAGGGTCTCTTTCTCGTACTGCGCGTTCTGGTAGAACCCGGAGAAGAAGTAGAAGACCGGTGTGTCGGGCAGCGCGGCCACGTAGGCGTCGATGAGCCACTTGGCGTAGTTGATCCAGGCGTCGGTGCTGATCTTCTCCCGGTAGGCTTGCCAGATGGGGTCGGGCAAGCCGTTGGGCTGGACGCGCAGCCAGACGCCCGGTTCGCCTTCCACACCCACGCAGATTTCGATGAAGCTGATCTCCGGGCGGCCGTTGTAGCGCGCCGCCAGGGCCTGCACCATCTCTGCGATGGCCGCCTGCACGTTGGCGTTGGCATAGTTTACATAAGGGGACCCGGCGTAGTAGACCGGGTCGTAGGCGGCGGTGAGCGCCCAAGGCGGTGTGGTAGCGCCGGCCAGGGCGTTGAGGACGATGCCGAAGGCGACCTTCTTGCCGTTGAGCTGTGTCGGGTCGGAGGTCTTGCGGGTCTCGCTGGCGATCCAAGCATCGAGCTCATCCCAGCGGAAGACGCCGCGTTCCGGTTCGACCGAGCGCCAGGTGAAGCGCATGTGGCCGCCGCGGAGTTCGGGGAAGGCCAGGCCGTCGTTGCGGCCGGCCACAGCATCGCGGTCGTAGCCGGCGTAGACGCCCGGCGAGTAGGGCAGCGGGGGGGCAGCAGCGGCCGCAGCAGTGAGGCCGACCAGCGCTACCGCGAGGAGGAGGCCCAACGACAACCCGCCGAGGGTCCAGTGGAGGCTGGCGCGAGGGCGCGCAGCGTTGTGTCGGCTCTGGCACTTGGGTGTCACAGGCATGGCATCCTTGATCGATATCTGGTCGTGCTGGGTGCAATCTGCGTGCCGGTTGGCGTCGACGCTGGGAGCATTATACCAGCTTGGGGGCGCTGGGGCAATGTGCGTCTTCTGCCGACGCTGCGCTGGGCCGCGAGGCAGTTGACATCTGGCTGGAAATGCCTTACAATGCCTTTTGGCCTCTAAGCCATCGTTATTGCTATACAGACGAGCCTATGAGTCCGCCGGGTGCGGGTGCTGGCTTGGCAGCCGAGACCGACGGACATTCTTTAAGGATAGGGCGTAAGGAGGGGCGGAGGATGGCGTTGTACAAACCGGAACAGCTTCGCAATGTGGCGCTGGTGGGGCATCTGAGCGCTGGCAAGACCTCGCTGGCCGAGGCGATGCTCTTCAACAGCGGAGCGATCACTCGGCTTGGGCGTGTGGACGACGGCAACACGGTCACGGACTTTGATCCGGAGGAGATCCGGCGCAAGATCTCGGTGACCATGGGGCTGGCTCCTTGTGAGTGGGGGGGGCGCAAGCTCAACGCGATCGACACGCCGGGGTACACGGACTTCCTGGGCGAGGTGAAGAGCGCTGTGTGGGCCGCCGACGCCGCGCTGGTGGTGGTGGATGCTGTTTCCGGCGTGGAAGTGGGCACAGAGCAGGTCTGGGCTGCCGCCCAAGAACGTGGGGTGCCTCGTCTGGTCTTCGTCAACAAGATGGACAGGGAAAACGCGGCCCCTGAGCGGGTGGTGCAGCAATTGGAGGAGATCTTCGGGGCCCGGGTGGTGGAAGTGCAGCTGCCCATGGGCAAGGAGTCGGCTTTCCAGGGGGTGGTGGACCTCTTGACCAAGAAGGCCTACCTGAAACAGGGCGAGGCCCCGGTTGCAGTGCCGGCCGACATGGCCGCCGCAGTGGATGAAGCCTACACCAAGATGCTGGAGCTGGCCGCAGAGGGCGAAGACGCGCTCATCGAGAAGTACCTGGAAGAAGGCGAGCTCTCTGATGCGGAGGTGCTGCAGGGCCTGCGCAGCGGCGTACGCAAGGGCCAGGTGGTGCCGGTCTTCTACGGAGCAGCTACGCCCAACGTGGGCGTGCGCGCCTTGATGGACGGCCTCTTTGCCCTAGCTCCGCACCCGGGCGAACTGCCAGCCATGGTGATCGACCCGGCCTCCGGGGAGCAGCGCCCGCTAGAGGCGGCTTCTGACGGACCGCTGGCGGCGCTGGTCTTCAAGACGGTGGCGGACCCCTACGTGGGCAAGCTCAGCTACTTCCGAGTCTTCTCCGGGACGCTGGAATCCGATTCTCGAGTCCACAACTCCCGTACGCAGTCTGAAGAGCGCATCGGGCAGTTGCTGACCATCCGCGGCAAGGAGCAGCTGCCCACGGATGGGTTCGGCACCGGCGACATGGGCGCGGTGACCAAGCTGTCGGCGACGGCGACCGGCGATACGTTGTGCGAACGGGGCCACCCGGTGAGCTTCCCGACGCCGACCTACCCCTATCGGCCCTACACTGTGTCGGTGAGCCCCAAGACCAAGGCCGACTCGGCCAAGATCAGCGTGGGTCTGGCGCGCCTGGTGGAGGAAGACCCCAGCTTGGAATGGCACCAGGAACCGAGCACCCGGCAGATCATCCTTTCGGGCATGGGCGATGTGCACATCGATGTGGCGGTGCGCCGCCTCAACGAGCGGCTGGGCGTGGGCGTCGTCACCGAGATCCCCAAGGTGCCCTACAAGGAGTCCATCACCAAGACCGTCAGCACCCAGTATCGCCACAAGAAGCAGACCGGCGGCGCAGGGCAGTTCGCCGAAGTGCACATGCGCGTGGAACCGTTGCCCCAGGGCAGCGGCTACGAGTTTGCCTGGGAAGTCTTCGGCGGCCACATCTCCGGCTCGTTCCAGCCTTCCATCGAGAAAGGCATCCGCTCTGTGATCGACCTGGGCGTGGTGGCCGGCTACCCTGTGGTGGACATCAAGTGCGCCGTCTTCGACGGCAAGGAGCACCCGGTGGACTCCAAGGACATCGCCTTCCAGATCGCCGGCCGAGAGGTCTTCAAGAAGGCGGTGATGGAAGCCAACCCGGTGTTGCTGGAACCGATCATGACGGCCCGCATCACCGTGCCAGAGCAGTACATGGGTGACGTGATCGGCGATGTCACCAGCGTGCGGCGGGGCCGTGTGCAAGACACACAGCTGGAGCATGGCAAGGCCACCATCACGGCCCAGGTACCCATGGCGGAGGTGCTGCGCTACGGGCCGGACCTGCGCTCCATGACCCAGGGAC
>JAAYZY010000280.1 GCA_012514615.1 Chloroflexota bacterium
GAAAAGGCGATTCAGATCGGCCTGCTGCCGGACATGCCCTGGGACCGCTTCCACTTCCTCGGCAACACCTCAGCCCTGGGTACCTACACCGTGCTCACCTGCCCAGACCTGCGCCAGCATATGGAGCAGATCGCGTCCATGATGACCTACTTGGAGCTTTCGGCAGACAACACCTTCACCGAGGAGTTCACGTCGGCCATGTTCTTCCCGCACACCGACCTGACCAGCTTCCCCTCGGTGGCTCGCCTGCTGGAAGCCGCATCCAAGGCAACGGCCGCCACGGCCAACTCGTGAGCAGGCGTGAGCCGATGCTCAATTCGGCAAACAGGGGGAAACCTGACCTGGCACACACACAACGCACACCGCATCGCAGCCACCTGGCCGCCCTGTTGGGCTACGCGGTCCTGACCGTCGGAATGACTTGGCCCCTGGCCCTGCAGGCCGGCGCAGCCATCCCCGGCGATGGGTTCGACGGATGGCAGAACACCTGGAACCTGTGGTGGGTCAAGACAGCGCTGGTGGAGCGCTTCGCCAACCCGTTCCACACCGACATGCTCTTCCCCCCTACAGGGGTGGACCTGTACTTTCACACCTTGAATTTCTTCAACGGTCTGGTCTCGCTGCCAGTGCAGGCCGTCGGCGGCCTGCTGTGGGCCTACAACTCCGTGGTGCTGCTCTCGTTCGTCCTGGGCGGCTACGGCGTTTTCCTGCTGGTGCGCTACCTCGCGCATCGGCAGGGCCAGCGAGGCCCCTGGGTGGGGTGGGCCGCCTTTGTCGGCGGGTGCGTCTTCACCTTCTCGCCGTTCCACTTCGCTCACCTGTTGGGGCACATGCAGGTCTTCTCACTGGAGTGGCTGCCATTCTACGTGTTGGCCTTCCTGAAGGCCATGGAGCAGCCCCCCAAAGGCTGGCGAGGGGCGCTGACGCCGGCGCTGTTCCTCATCCTTGTGGGCCTGTGCGACTGGTACTACGTCTTCTACTTGGGGCTCTTCACCCTGCTCTACCTGGCCTACCTGGGGGTGCAGAGGCGGCTGGGCTGGGCTCACCTGCGCACCAGTGTCGGGATCGGCCTGCTGTTCGCCGTGGCGCTCTCGCCGCTGCTGGCGCCCATGGTGCGCACCGCCAGCCGAGAGAGCTTCATGGTGCCTGACCCCCAGCAGACGGTGCAACTCTCGGCAGACCTGCTGGCCTTCGTCACCCCCAACCCGTTCCACCCCCTCTGGGGCTCGGCGGCGCGGCAGGCGGGCGAGCGGTTCGGCAGCACCCTTTCGGAGCGCACGGTCTTCTTGGGGTTCACACCCTTGGCCTTGGCCCTGGTGGGCGGTTGGCGCTGTTTTCGCCGAGGGCGTTTCTGGTGGGTGAGCCTGGCGGCTTTCACCGTGCTGGCCTTGGGGCCGGTGCTGCACGTGGGCGGACGCAGCGCCTGGGGGACCAGTGGCTGGCAGGTGCCGCTGCCCTACATGCTGCTCTACCATCTGGTGCCGTTCGTGCAGATTTCTCGCTCAGTCAGCCGCTTCTCGGTGATGGTCATGCTCAGCCTGGCGGTGTTGGCCGGCATCGGCATGCTGGCCTTGGCGCAGGGGCGGCGAGAGTGCTGGGGGTGGCGAGCGGGTCTGGGGGCGGCGGCGGTGGCACTGATCTGCTTCGAGTTCCTGCCCACGCCCTACCCACTCAGCCCACCCGACACGCCGGCCTGGTACCGCCAGTTGGCCGCCGAGCCGGGCGACTTCGCCATCCTGAACGTGCCCATGAACTGGGACCGTCCTGGCTACCTGCTCTACCAGACCGAGCATGGGAAGCGCCTCAGCGTGGCCTACATCTCACGGGACGACCCTTCCACGCTCACGGAGCGCTTGGGCATCTTGCAGCAGTTCCGGCACCTGGGTGGCGACATCATCCGGCAAGACCCGGCAGCGGTGGCTGGCACCACCTTCCGCCACCTGGGCGTCCGCTACCTGGTGGCCGACCTGTACAAGATGCCGGGGAGCGAAGAACGGGCGCCGACCCTGGCCCTGCTGGAGCAGATCGTGGGGGGAGAGGGCGCGCCGGTCCACCAGGACGAGCGGCTCCTGGTCTACGCCGCGCCGTTGCAGACGCCGCCTGCGCCGACGCTGATCTTAGGGCGGGGCTGGGGCCCTTTGACCCAGGCTGACGGGGCGCGGCCCATCGAGGTGGAGGCGGGGCTCTCCATCCTGGCAGAAGAGCCGGCCCAAGTGCGCCTGCTGGCGGCCGGCTTCGCCCCCCAGGGCTGCACCCTGGAGCTGGTGCACGGGGGGCGCGTGGTGGGGCGTTGGGAGTGGGGCCAGGCTTTCAGCCAGGGCAGCAGCGAACCGCTGACCCTACAGCCCGGTCTCACAGAGCTGCTGCTGCGCCCGGCCGCTGGCGGCGGGTGCTTCGTCTCTGGGCTGGACCTGATCGCCGAATGACCGGCGCAGCCCCCTGGGGGAGGGCGGCCCCAACCGCCCGGCGAGGAGAAGGACAACCGATATGGCCACGAAGACCATTGCCATCGCCGGCAAGGGGGGAACGGGAAAGACCACCTTCTGCACCCTCCTCATCCGGTATCTCAAAGAGCGGATCCGAGGCGCCATTCTGGCGGTGGATGGCGACCCCAGCTCCAACCTCAACCTGGCCCTGGGGATGCCGCTGGAATCGACGGTGGGTGACATTCGGGAAGAGGCCATGGTTGAGGCCCGCAGCGGCTCCTTCAACCCGGGCATCCCCAAGCACGACTACTTCGCCTACCGCATGGAAGAGGCGCTGGTGGAAGGGGATCGCGTCGACCTCATTGCCATGGGCAGGCCGGAAGGGCCCGGCTGCTACTGCGCGGCCAACAACATCCTGCGCAACGTAATCGATCAGCTGGGCAACCAATACGAGTTCGTGGTCATCGACAACGAGGCCGGCATGGAGCACATCAGCCGCCAGACCACCCGCCACATCGATCACCTCTTCATCACCTCCGACGCCACCCTGCGCGGGTTGTCGGCAGCCGCAGGGATTCTGCGCTTGGTGGATGAGCTCAGCGCCCGCGGCACAAGGGTCTCAGCCACTCACTTCGTGGTCAATCGCTTCAGCGGCGAGCTCCCGGCCAAGCTGCGAACGTTCGCACAGGAAGAGGGCCTCACCGTGGTGGGCACCTTGCCCAACGATCCGCTCATCACTCAGTATGACCTGGAAGGGCGCCCCCTCATCGACCTCCCGCCCGACTCCCCCGCCGTCCAGGCCGTGGCGGCCATCGCCGCCAAGGTGGGCGTGCTGCCCACGTAGCGTGAACAGCAGAGGTATGCGGCCCCTTCGGGGGCTGCCAGGAGAGGTGGTACGTTGCCGCAAGCAGGTAAGGAGATAGGAGGTCTAGCATGCTGATCATTGGCGAGAACATCCACATCATCGCCCCCCGAGTGAAGAACGCCATCCAGGACCGGGACACAGCAGCGCTGCAGCAGATGGCCCTGGAGCAGTGGGAGGCGGGGGCTCGGGTTATCGACCTGAACATCGGGCCGCAGAAGAAGCAGGGCGTCGAAGTCATGGAATGGGCTGTGGATGCGGTCCAGGCTGTCCTCCCCGATGCCGTCCTCTCCCTGGACACCACCAACGCCGCAGCCATCGAGGCCGGCCTGAAGCGAAGCAAGAACCGCTGCTTCATCAACTCCACCTCCGCCGAAGACGAGCGGCTGGCCACCCTGGCCCCGCTGGCGGCCAAGTACAACGCCAACATCATCGCCCTGACCATGACCAAAGGGGGCATCCCGGTCAGCGCTGAGCAGCGCGTGTCCATTGCCTTGGAGATCCTCATCCCGCGCCTGACCGAGGCCGGCGTACCCATGGAGAACATCTACTTGGATCCACTGGTACTCACGGTGGCTGGGTGCCAAGAGTACGTGCCGGAGTGCATCGAAGCGGTGCGCTTCCTCAAGTTCTCGGCGGACCCCCCACCCAACACCGTGGTGGGCCTGTCCAACGTCTCCAACAGCGTGTCGGCCGAGAACCGCAGCCTGATCAACCGCACCTACTTGGTTATGCTCCTGGCGGCCGGCCTGGACGCGGCCATCGCCGACCCGCTGGACAGAAAGCAGAACGAGGTCATCCGCTTCCTGGAGCAACGGGACGATAGCACCGCCGTTGGTCGGCTCTACCTTGCCCTGCACGACGCCGTGGCCAGCGGCGAAGAGCTGAGCCCCGATGCCGTGGATATGGCCGACCCGACCCAGGCCGCCATCTGGAAGACCGTGCAGATCCTGCAGAACAAGGTGATCTTCGCCGACTCTTACCTGAAGATGTAGCCCCAACGAGCTGCGCCAGGGGGAACGCTCCCTCTGGCGCAGCTTCCCCATCGGCCGCGCCGGATAGCCCGCCTGCCGCGAACTTGACTTTTGGCCCTGGATCGAGTATCCTGCCCGTGTTCAGAACAAGGGCAGGCTGCCCGTGGCCTGCCGCCACGACCCACGGTTCCACGAAGGAGTGAAGCCCATGCATCTCCACGCCGACAGCAGCAAGTGCTCCGGGTGCCGCGCCTGCCAGGTGGCTTGCGCCCTGTTCAACGCTGGCAAACCCACCTGGGGCAAGCCTGCAGAGCGACCCGACAAGTCGTTTGGCGAGAACAACCCCAAGAAGTCCGCCCTGGCCATCGATGCGCTTTTCCCCACGCCCGGCGTCTTCAAAGTGCGCACCTGCACTCAGTGCGGGGAATGCGCCAAGGTCTGCCCCGCCGACTGCATCCTGCAGAACTCCAGCGGCGCCTACTACATCGACCAGGCACGCTGCTTGGGCAAGGACTGTCTCCGCTGCGCCGACGCCTGCCCCGAAGAGGTGATCTTCACGCACGACGACTACCCTGCGCCGTGGGAATGCAACCTCTGCGGCCAATGCGTGCAGGTCTGCGGCATGAGCGTTCTCTCCATCTCCTAGAGCCGGCGCGGCGAGCCCCCCAGGGAA
>JAAYZY010000281.1 GCA_012514615.1 Chloroflexota bacterium
CCGGCCCGCTGCGCCCCCAGCCCTAGGTGCATCTGGCAGCCCGGGCAACCCGAAGCCACCACCGTCGCGCCGGTGGCCGAGACGTTGGCCGTCTTCTTCTCCAGCAACGCCATGGAGGTGCCGTAGTCGGTGATGATCTTGGTGCCCGCCGAGCCACAGCAGACATCGGCGTCGTGCATCTCCACCAGCTCGGCCCCCGAAAGGGCGATGATCTGGCGCGGCTGGGCCTTCACCCCCTGGCCGCGCACCAGGTGGCAGGGGTCGTGTAGGTGACGCGCACCCCCTCCAGGGGCCGCCGCGGCTTGCGCAGCGGCAACGTGGCCAAGAACTCGCTGACATCCTGTACCTGGGCCGCAAACTGCTCGGCGCGCTGGGCGTAGGCTTCGTCCTCAGCCAGCAGTTCGGGGTATTCTTTCAGGGTTGAGCCGCAAGTGGCGCAGTCGGTGACGATCACATCCACGCCCAATCGCTCAAACAGGTCAATATTGTGGCGGGCCAAGGCCCTGGCCCCCTCGCGGTCGCCGTAGCCGATGGACGGCATTCCGCAGCACTTCACGTCGCGCGGGGTCACCACTTCGCAGCCGTTCTCGGCCAGCACACGCACCGTGGCTGCGCTCTCTTCGGCAAACATCAGGCTCTGCACGCAGCCCAAGAAGAAGCCCACCCGCCGCTGCTGGCCATTGCGGGATGGCGTCACTTCGGGCAGGGTCTTGCGCAGAGGGCGCTCTGGCTGGTGCGGCAGCATCCGCTCCATATCCCGCACCTGGCTGGGCAGCGCCTTGGTCAGGCCCAAGCGCTGGGCCACCCGCCGCAGGCCCAATCGCTCGTAGACCCGCAGGGGCCACGAGGCCAGCTCCAGCCGCCCCGGGTGGGGGAACAGGCCGCGAAATAGAGGGCGCTTGAACCACGGCTGGGGCAGCGCCTCGTTGGCCAGGGCCCGGCCAGCCAGCGAGAGATGCGCCGGGCGGATGCCCACCGGGCAGATGGAGTCGCAGGCCAAGCAGGCCAGGCACTTGTACATCTGCTTCTGGTAGCCCTCGCCCAAGGGCAGCTCGCCTTCCATCAGCTTGCGCGTCAAGGCCACCCGGGCCCGCGGCGAGTCGGTCTCTTTCAGCGAGAGCTTGTAGGTCGGGCAGACCGCCAGGCACAGCCCACAGCGAATGCAGAACAGGTACTGCTCTTCTGTGGGAAGGTCGGTCCCCGGGCACAACGGGCCCTTTGATACTGGCATAGAGCTTCCTTCAGTGTTCTTGTCAACCATTATACACCCACAGGGTCAAACCGCGAAATCGCACTCAGCCTGCACGATGGGCAGCGTCAGCAGCGCGTGGGGCACCACCAGCACGTCCAGCTCCCGCCCCAGCTTGGCCGCGGCCAGAGCCAACGCCTCGTCCACCGTGGAGACCGGGGTCATCTTGGCCTCGCGAATCATCTGGGGATCCTGCGCCCCAACAACAACCACCTCCGCCCCTTCCAGCACGCGAGCCATGATGTAGGCCCGCTGTTCGCCGCCCCGCAGCCCCTCCCGCTGCACCCGCTGGATGATGGCCTGGGGGGTAGGCGCCTCCTGCAGCGCCTGGAAGAACCGCCGCTCGCCCACGCCTTCGCCCGGCCCTTCCTGACAGGGCGCCGGCACAATCAGAAAGCCGCCTGGTCGCACCACCGGCGTGGGGGCGAAATACAGGTAGCTGGCCGCCCGGCTAGCCTGGTACAGGTTGGCGTCCTTGGGGAAGCCCACCCCGCCGATGGCCACATGGAACTGGCGCGGGATCGGCGTCTCAAACAGGGCGCGGGCCGTCTGCACCAGATCGGCGAAGGCCGCCTCAGGGGCTCCAGCCTTCAGGGCCACCACGCGCTTGTCGTCATCCAGCACAGCGTTGACGATGAAGCGCAGGCCGGCGCGGCGCGCCGCCTCGCTGATGGCTTCGTGGAACGGGTTGCCCTCAATCCGTCCCAGGCGCGTGCCCGGGTGGTCCAGCAGGGCTGGGCCGTGGGTGTAGCTGATCATCGGCTCGCCGGCAGCCCCGATGGCCACCGTCTTGCGACCGCCGGAATAGCCAGCGTACTGGTGCGGCTCCACGATGCCGGTGGCGATGAGCAGATCGGCCTCGTAGGCGCAGCGATGCACCGACATGGGCACCCCACTGGGCGTCGCACCCAGGTCCACCAGGGCCGCCGAGTTCAGCGGCTCCGAATCCACCACCCGGTAGCGGTCCACAATCGCCTGGCCCAGCTTGGCTACCTTCTCGTCAGGGGTGCTGGGGCGATGCAGGCCGATGCCGCACAGCAGGGTGATGTCGTCGTCGGCCACGCCGGCCGCGTGGAGCTCCGCCAGCACCGGGGGCACCAGCAGGTGATCGGGGCTGGCGCGGGTGATGTCGGTGAAGACGATGCAGACCCGCTGGCCCGGGCGAGCCATCTCCCGCAGCCGCAGCGAGGCCACCGGCTGCGCCACCGCCTGGCGCGCCGCCGCGGCCACGTCTGGCAACGGCGGCAAGACCCGCGAGATGGCCAAGTGGCCGCGCATCCCCGGCGGCAGCCGGAAGGCGATCTCCCCCTGGCCGTAGGGCAAACGGTAGAGGGTCTGGTCGGGCCCGAGCATCGGCAACTCCCCTCGCTTCCTAGAAGAGATCCAGCGGCAGATGGAACTCTTGCGCGAAGCCCTGCAGGCTCTCCACCACCTTGGGGTCCAGCGGAATCCCCTCCCGGCGGCGCACTTCCTCGATCTCGAACTCCTTCTCGCCGTGGATGTAGATCCGCTCTTGGCCCTCGGCCTTGGGCGATGCCTTCAGGCGGCGGATCAGGTCGTCCATGGTGGCGCGGAACTCCGCCGCCGGGCGGAAGGCGTCGATGCGCAGCGCGCCGAAGAAGTGGCCCACGTTGGCCGGCAGCGGCTTGCCATCCGGCGCCTTGGGGTAGATGGTGTTGGCATAGCCGGCCCCGGGCAGCACCCCAGAGAGGATGTCCACCATGAGCGCCAAGCCGTAGCCCTTGTGCCCGCCGAACTCCTCGCCTTCGCCGCCCAGGGGCAGGATGCCCCCGCCCAGCAGGCCGGCCAGGTTCCGCAGCACCCGCGTCGTGTCGGTGCTGACCCGGCCTGTCTCATCCACCGCCCAGCCCGGCAGCAGCGGCTGCCCCTTGCGTTCGTACACCTCCAGCTTGCCCAGGGGCACCACCGAGGTGGCCATATCCAAGACGAAGGGGCGCTCTTGCCCAGCAGGGGCAGCCACGCTGATGGGGTTGGTGCCCAGCATCACGTCGCGGCCGAAGGTGGGCACCGCCAACAGGGCGGCGTTGGTCAGGCAGATGCCGATCATATCGTGGGGCAGAGCCATCATGGCATAGTAGCCAGCAATGCCGAAATGGTTGGAGTTGCGCACGGTGACGAAGCCGGTGCCGTTCTGCTGGGCCTTCTCCAGGGCCAGTTTCATGCCCCGCACCCCGATGGGCTGCCCCAGGCCCCCGCCGCCGTCCAAGAGGGCGGTGCCGCCGGTCTCGTGCACCACCTGCACCTGGGGCCGCGGCAGCATCTGGCCAGAGCGCAGGCCGGCCACGTAGCGCTTCAGGCGGGCCACCCCGTGGGAGTCCACCCCGCGCAGATTGGCAGACACCAGCACATCGGCACTAATCCACGCGTCGTCTTCGGGCACATCCAAGTGGGCAAAGACCCGGGTACAGAACTCCAGCAAGTGGTCAGGGCGGATGCGGGTCGGTTGGTTCTGGTTAGCCACAACTTGCCTCCTGGGCAATCGCCGCCCCTGGCGCCGGCCCTCTCTCGGCGAGGCCCTCCGCCGCCAAGATCGGTTCCAGGGCCGCGATGGCCACCTCCACCATGTCGTCGCTAGGCGGGCGAGTGGTCAAGCGCTGCAACGCCAGGCTGGGCGCAGTCAGCACCCGCACCAAAGGGTGGTCTTTGTGGGCGGCGCTGAAGCGGATCATTTCGTAGGAGATGCC
>JAAYZY010000282.1 GCA_012514615.1 Chloroflexota bacterium
GATGTGGAGCAGGCCGTCCACGCCGCCCAGGTCGATGAAGGCGCCGAAGTCGCACAGGCTGCGCACCACCCCCTGGCAGACATCGCCTTCGTTGAGCTCGCCCATCAGCTCTTCCCGCCGACGCATCTGGCGGGCGCGCTCCACCACCTGCTCTGAGAGGATCAACCGGTTCCGCCGGCGGTCCACCTCCAGCACCCTCGCCTCAATCTCTCGCCCGACCCGGTCCATCCAGGGGATGTCGCTCTGGCCGTCGGCCTGCCCGCGCCACCTCTCGCGGCGGTCCCGCCGCAGTTGCGAGGCCGGCACGAATCCCCTCAGTTCCCCAAAGGCCACGATCAGGCCGCCGCGGTTGGCGTCCACCACCTTGGCCCGCACCACCTCTTCGGACTGGAGCGTCTTCTCCGCCAAGCGCCAGTCCTTCTCCATCTGCGCACGCACAAACGAGAGTACGACGTGTCCGTCGAACCCTTCAGGGCGGACCACATAGGCCATCACCGCATCGCCGGCATGAAGGCTCTCCCGCTCGGCCGGGTCCATCCTCTCCATCTCCCGGCTGGCGATGATCCCTTCGGTCTTGCCCCCGATATCCACCAAGATCTCGTTGGAGCTGACGCTGACGATGACCCCTTCAACGATGTCGCCGCGCTGAAACGTAGGCAGGTCCAGGTACTGATCGATCATGGCAGCCAGCGGATTGGCGCTATCCGCCGGGGAGGCACCAACACCCCACGCATCCCCCGTTGGATCGCTGTCCAGGACGTTCATGTCGCCTCTCTTCCTCCCTCCGATGGGTCATGCGGGCGTTTCCCCCATTATACTGGCAAACGGCCCAAAAGGCAAACGTTTCTCCTTGCTCTCAGGCTGCCGATGTGCTATCATGGCCATGCGAAGGGCGGTCCCGTCGGCGTTCCAAGCCGTTGCGGGCGGGTTGGCTCGGTTAAGGAGGCTCACCATGCTGCCCAGGTTTCGCGAGATTCTCCGTCCCCTGCAGGTTGAGGAGGCCGTCGCCCTCTTGCAGCGGCCGGGCATCCGCTCAGCCGCCCTGGCCGGCGGCACATCCCTCCTGCAATCCCCAGACCCCGCCATTGAAGCCGTGATCGACCTGCAAGCGCTGCCCCTCCAAGAGGTGCAGGCAACGCCCCAAGGGCTGCGCCTGGGGGCCATGGTGCGCCTGCAGCGCCTGATCGATCATCCCGCCGCCGAGCCGTTTGCCGGCGGGCTCCTGGCCGAAGCCGCCAGGCGCAGCAAGCCTCAGACGCTGCGCCAAGCCGCCACAGTGGGCGGCTGCGCGGCCGCCGCCGAAAGCGCCGACGCCCTGCTGCTGGCCTTGTTGGCGCTGAAGGCCCAACTGACCCTGCACCGCCCGCAGCCGACCTCTTTGCCGCTGGCCGCGTTCCTGCCCCAGCGGGAGGCCCTCCTGAGCCAAGGGGCGCTCCTGACCGAGCTGACCCTGCCCTGGCCCGCCCCCCGCAGCGGGGCCGCGCTGCACGCCGTGGCCCGCACTTCGGCCGACGGGCCCATCGTCATGGCCGCCGCAGCCATGACCCTGGCCCCCAACGGCGCGGTGCAGACAGCGCGGGTCCTGGTGGGGGGCCTGACGCCGCAGCCCCTGCCCCTGCCGCAGGTCCAGGCCACCTTGGTGGGCCGCGCGCCCGACGATCGGGCGATCCGCGAGGCGGCCGCCCACCTCTCGGTGCCACACCCGCCGCTCAGCGACGCCCGGGCCAGCGGAGACTACCGCCTGGCCGTCGCGCCGGTTGCTGTCCGCCGCGCTCTGCATCTGGCCGCACAGCGCGCTCAAGGCTAGGGAGGCTGCCCCATGGAGATGCGCTGCGTCGTCAACGGCGAGGAACGCACGTTCGAGGTAGTCCCGGCTGAGCGCCTGCTGGACTTGCTGCGGCGGGCCGGCTACATGGGGGTGAAGCACGGCTGTGACGACGGCACGTGCGGCGCCTGCACCATCTTGCTGGACGGCCGCGCTGTGCCCTCGTGCCTGCTGTTGGCAGCCCAGGCCCACGGTCACCGCATCGTCACCGCAGAAGGGCTGGGCGCGCCCAAGGCGCCAGATGTGCTGCAGCGCGCCTTCGTAGCCCGTGGGGCCATCCAGTGCGGCTTCTGCACCCCCGCCATGCTGCTGGCAGCCAAGGAGCTGCTGGAGCGCACCCTCCACCCCACAGAGGCTGAGGTGCGGGGGGCCCTGGCTGGCGTCCTCTGCCGCTGCACCGGCTACGTCAAGCCGGTGGAAGCAGTGCTGGCGGCCGCCGCGGAGCTGCGCGGCGAAGGCCCAGCCGGACCGCTGCCCTGGCTTGCTTGGCCCCAGGCTGAAGCCGGCCAAGGCCCTCGGCCGCCCACCCAGCCGCCCTCCAGCGCCGACGGTTGGCAGCCCCAGGCGGCCCCCACACCGCTGGACCTGCGCCTGCGGGAAGCGCCCTGGATGGTGGCCCCTTGGGAAGAAGGCCAACCCACCCGGGTGGTCGGCTGGTCGCAGCCCAAGGTGGATGGGATGAAGCTGGCCAGCGGCCGCGCCAGCTTCACCGATGACGTGCAGCCGCCAGGGCTGCTCCATGCCCGGCTGCTCCTCAGCCCCCACGCCCACGCCCGCATCCGCCGTATCGACGCCAGCCGCGCCCACGCCCTGCCGGGGGTACGCACCGTGCTTACCTTCGAGGACCTGCCGCCGGTACGCTTCACCAGCGCCGGGCAGTCGTACCCTCACCCCTCCCCTGCCGATACCCTGAGCCTGGAGCAGAAGGTGCGCTTCGTGGGCGACCGCGTGGCCGCGGTGGCGGCAGAATCGCCCCAGGCCGCCGAGGAGGCCCTGGCCCTCATTGACGTGGAGTACGAGCTGCTGCCGGCTGTGCTGGCCCCCGAAGCCGCCATGCAGCCCGGCGCGCCGGTCATCCACGACGAGCCAGACGCCCTGGGCATCCACGAAGCGGCGCGCAACCTGGCCGCCCACGTGGAAGCCGAGGCCGGCGACCCCGACGGGGCCTTTGCCGCCGCACACCTGGTGCTGGAGCGGGAGTACCGCGTCCATGCGGTGCAGGCTGCGCCCTTGGAGACCCACACCTGCCTCACCTGGTGGGACGAAGACGACCGGCTGGTGATCCGCACCAGCACCCAGGTTCCCTTCCACGTGCGGCGCATCTTGGCCCCGGTGCTGGGGCTGCCAGCGCGGCGCATTCGGGTCATCAAGCCGCGCATCGGCGGCGGCTTCGGCGTCAAGCAGGACCTGGTCATCGAAGACATCTGCGCCCACCTCACCATCGCCACCGGCCAACCGGTGCGCCTGGAGTACAGCCGCGCTGAGGAGTTCACCAGCAGCCGCACCCGCCACGCCCAGACCCTACGCCTGAAGGCCGGCTTCGCCGCCGATGGCCGCCTGGACGCCCTGGAGCTGCGCATCCTGGCGAACACCGGGGCCTACGGCTGCCACGCCCTCACCGTCCAAAGCAACACCGGCTCCAAGGCCCTCTCGCTCTACCGCTGCCAGCACCTGCGCTTCGTCATGGACGCCGTCTACACCAACTTGACGCCGGCCGGCGCCTACCGCGGTTACGGCACGCCCCAGGGTTTCTTCGCCCTGGAGTCGTTCATGGACGAAGCGGCCGCGGCCCTGGGGATGGGGCCGCTGGAGCTGCGGCGGCGCAACTGGGTGCAGCCCGGCGACACCTTCGCCCTGGCCAAGGCTCTGGGCGAAGGGCGCGAGGGCTTCGAGACGCCCATCGCCAGTTGCGCCTTGGCCGAATGCGTGGCTCAAGGCGCTGCAGCCATCGGCTGGGGCCAGGCGCAGCCCCCCGACCCCCAGCGCCCCCACATCCGCCGCGGGCAAGGGGTCGCCTGCTCGGCCCAGGGCAGCGGCATCCCCGGGCTGGATATGGGCGCGGCCAGCCTGAAGATGAACGACGACGGCTCCTTCAACCTGCTCATGGGGGCAACCGACCTGGGCACCGGCTCCGACACGGCGCTGGCGCAGATGGCCGCCGAGGTGTTGGGCGTGGGGCTGGAAGAGATCCTCGTCTACTCGTCCGACACCGACCTGACGCCGTTCGACAAGGGCGCCTATGCCTCCAGCACCACCTACATCTCTGGGATGGCCGTGAAGAAGGCCGCTGAAGACGTGGCCCAGCAGATCAAGGAGGTGGCGGCCAAGATCCTGGGTGCGCCGGCCGGCGACCTGAGCCTGGCGGGCAGGGCGGTGTTCGCGCCGGATGGCCGCAGGGTCTCCCTGGAAGAGGTGGCTCTCCATTCTCTACACGTGGCCAACCAGCGCCAGATCATGGCCGCGGCCTCCCACATGTCCTACCTCTCGCCGCCGCCCTTTGCCGCCACCTTCGCCGACGTGGAGGTGGACGTGGAGACAGGGGAAGTGCGCGTGGTCAAGCTGGTCTGCGCCGTGGATTGCGGGGTGGCCGTCAACCCCGCGGCAGCGCAAGGGCAGATCGAAGGCGGCGTGACCCAGGCGCTGGGCTATGCCTTGTGCGAGGAGATGATCTACGACGAGGCCGGGCGGCTGGTCAACCCCAGCTTTCGGGGCTACCACATCTTCCGCGCCGACGAGATGCCGGAGATGCA
>JAAYZY010000283.1 GCA_012514615.1 Chloroflexota bacterium
CCGCATCCTGCGCCTGGCCAGCGAGGCTTCTGCCCGCCCTGAGCGGCGGCGCATCAGCGTGCTCTGCATCGACGCTGCCCCCAACGCCTTCTTGGCCCTGGAGATGGCCGGGCGCGGCGGCGGCCTGGCCCGCTTCCTCACCAGCGAACCCGACCAGGACGACATCGCCACTGCCCTGGACCGAGTGCTGGAAGACTGGGGGCAGCCGGTATTGGCCAACCTGCGCCTGGTGGCAGGCCATCCTGGCCTGCTGACGGCCGACCGCCAACCCCTGCCCCCGCCCCAGACCGGCTGGAGCGCCGCGGACTTGGGCGACCTCCCCAGCGGGCGCACCCTGTGGACAGCCGGCCGGGTGCCGGCCGCCCGCGGCGGCCTCGCCCTTCAGGTGCTGGATGGCGAGGGTCGCCTGGTGGCCGAGAGCCGCCTTGCCGCTGCCGATGCAGACCACCCCGGCGTGAAGGCGCTGTTCGGCGCCCGCCGCATCCTGGGCCTGGAGTTCCTCATGGGGGCCGGCTATGGCCGGCAACAGCTCGCCGACCAGCTCCGTCGCCTGGGCTACGACCCCGATGCGGCCCTGGCCATTCCCAGCGGCCAACCGCCCAAGGTCT
The DNA here is from genome assembly GCA_012514615.1 of Chloroflexota bacterium. Next base: position 609 of record JAAYZY010000283.1, read on the forward strand.
ATGCCGAAAACCTGCGCGCCGACGCCCAGGCTGCCCTGCGCGACCTGCTGGTCCAAGAGTCGCTGGCTTACGGCCTGGCTTCCGCAGAGGCGGCCTTCGTGGCAGTGCGAAAGGAGCGGGGCCAACCGGTGAAAGGCACGGTAGCCGTAGCCAACGCGCTGCCCAGCGGCTGGTCCGACGGCTTCCTGACCCGCCAGTTCTCCGGCTTGGCGCCCCAGGTGCGTGGGCCCATGCCCCGCATGGCCGCGCCCATGGCTCTGGCAGACGCCATGGTGCAGAACGTTGCCGCCGGCCTCAGCCCGGCGATGCCGCACGGGCCAACGGAGGAGCCCGACAGAGCCCACCTGCCCACGGTCGTCTTCGTCGGCAAGCCCGCCTTTCGGGCCGGCGAAGCTGTGCTCTTCGACGCGTCCCGGGGAGAGGACGACAAGAAGCTCCCTGCCAGCGGCACCCTCACCCGCCTGCAGATTCGCTTCCCTCAGGGCGATCCTGCCCCTGGTGAAGTGGACGTCGACCTGGCGCTGGGCATCTTCGTGGACGATCTGACCTCGCCGCGGGCTTGGGTCCGCCTGGCCGACTTGGTGCGCCAGGGGGGCCAGCGCCCGCTGCACATCCGCAGGCTGGCCGGTCAATGGGTGCGCATCGTCTTGCTGGACCCCAATGGGACCTGGGCAGCCAAGGCTCCACCCCTGGAGCTCTCAGTGGCCTGGCAGCCCTAGCAGGAGGCCGGCGGCCCGTTCAGCAGCGTTTGGCTGCTGCAATCGCCCTGTGGTAGAATCCGGTTGTCGGTGCGCCCGGATTGGGCCACAGAAGACCAGCGAAGGGGGGGTGATATGGTGAAGGGGTTCGTGTTGGTCAACGCACAGATCGGCAAAGCGCCGGAGGTGGCCGCGGTGATGCGCCACATCCCAGAGGTGCTCTCGGCCGACGTCGTCATCGGGCCCTACGACGTGGTGGCCGTGGTGGAAGTGTCCGAGACCAAGTTCCTCAACATCGTGGTGAACCAGCAGATCCACAGCATCCCCGGCGTCAAGCACACCATGACGCTGTTGAGCATCGAAGACTAGCTCGGGTTGGGCTCAGAGAAGATGGCGAAGGGGCGGCCTGGGCCGCCCCTTCGCCGCACCTTCAGCCAGACAGCTACTTCTGCCGCAGTTTGGCCGAATCGAACCAGAGACCGGTCACCTTCCAGGCGCCACCCTCTTGCCCATGGACCACGACGACGCTCACCTTGTCGTCGCCGCTGAACTGCGCCTCGTACACCATGCGGGTGAACTCGCCCGCCGACTGCGCCTTGACGAAGCGGTACCCCTGGTAGGCGCCCACCTTCGTCTCCAGCATCCCCCGCAGCTCAGCCAGGCTCGTCTCGGTCATGCCCGACTTCATCTCCGCCCCGAAGTCCTTGGAGAAGCCAGCGTAGTCGCCGGCCGCCAACCCGGCCAGCAGCCCTTCCACTTGGCCGCCCAGTTGGCTCTGTAGCGCCTCCCCTTCGGCCTTGGGCAAGTCCTGATATGGCCCGGTGCAGGCCGCCAAGGCCAGCGCCACAACCAGAGCCGCCGCCAACGCAATCACCCGAA
>JAAYZY010000284.1 GCA_012514615.1 Chloroflexota bacterium
ACTGTATCTACGTGACCGGGCATCCGGCGGTGGGCGGCGATGCCAGCGACGACCTCCAGCGCATCGCCGACGCCGGTTCGTCGGTGGCCCATTCGCCCCTGACGTTCGCCCGCCGCGGAGAGGCGCTCCGCACCCTGCCTCGCTACCTCGATCACGGGATCACCGTGGGCATCGCCTGCGACCACTGGCCCGCCGACATCATCCAAGAGATGCGGCTGGCTTGGTTCATGGGCAAACACACGAACCGCACCGCCGACCGGCCTACTGCCCTGGAGGTCTTCACAGCGGCCACGGTGGGCAGCGCCAAGGCCCTGGGGCGGGACGACCTGGGCCGCCTGGCCCCTGGGGCTCGGGCCGACATCGTCTGCATCGACCTGTCGCGCTACCGCTACGGGCCGATTCTGGATCCGGTGCGCTCGCTGGTAACGTGCGGCCAGGGTGAGGACGTGGACACAATCTTCGTGGACGGCCGCTTGGTTATGGAAGGCGGCAGGGTGCTCCGGGCCGACGAGGCGGCGCTGCGCGCGGCCGCACCGGGCATCCTGCGCAGCATGGAGCGGGCGGCCTCACAGCGGGACCCCCAGGGGCGTACCTCATCGTCCATCCTAGGCCTGCCCCGGTAGGGTGCGGGGAGAGCGCCTGGCTGAGTGAGGGCCGCCTTGCCCAGCGGTCCCCTGGTGGTACAATGCCGGTAACCTGGCTGGGGGCAGTCGGGCGGCGCGGCCAGAGGTCACAGTGGGCCAGAAGACTCAGGAGAGGCATCATTGACCCCCCAGATTGCGATGGTTCTGGCTGTACTGGTCCTGGCCATGACGCTCTTCATCAGCGAGCGGCTGCGCACCGACATGGTGGCGCTGCTGGTCCTGGTCAGTCTGGCGGCCTTGGGGCTGGTGGCGCCCAGCGATGCGGTCGCGGGCTTCGGAAACCCGGCCGTGATCACAGTGGCAGCCGTGTTCATCCTCAGCGGCAGCCTCACCCGTACCGGCGTGGCCAGCGTCATCGGGCGGCAGATCCTGCGCTTGGCTGGCGGCGGGGAGGCGCGGCTCATCGCCGTGATCATGATCAGCGCCGGCCTCATGTCTGCCGTCATGAACAACGTGGGCGTGGCCGCGCTGCTCCTGCCCGTGGTGGTGGACTTGGCCCGGCATACCGGCCGGGCACCCTCCCGTCTGCTCATGCCGCTCTCCTACGCCACGCTGCTGGGCGGCTTGATCACGCTCATCGGCACGCCGCCCAACCTCCTGGTCAGCGAAGCCCTGCACGAAGCTGGGTTTCGGCCGTTTCAGATCTTCGACTTCACGCCCATGGGGCTGACGGTCTTGCTCAGCGGTGTGGCCTTCATGGTCCTGGTAGGCCGGCGGTTTCTGCCCATTCGTGATGTGACTCGGGAGGCTGCTGCTCCGCGCCGGCCCGACCTGCGCCAGCTCTACGACCTGCGGGAGCGGCTCTTCACTGTACACCTGCCGGACGACTCGCCGCTTGACGGCAAGACGTTGGCTCAGAGCCGCGTGGGGTCGGCCTTGGGCCTCAATGTCATCGCCATCCTGCGGGGCGACCAGACGCTCCTGGCGCCCAGCACGGAGGCCACGCTGCGGGCGGGGGATCGCCTGCTGGTACAGGGCCGAGCAGACCGCTTGGCGCAGGTCAATGGCCGCCACCACCTGGCGGCTGAGGAGGCCAGCGGCAGCTCCCAGAAGCTGGTGTCATCCGATATCGGCGTGGCTGAGGTGCAGTTGGCGCCTGGGTCGCCGCTGCTGGGGAAGACCCTGTGCGAGCTGAACTTCAGGCACCGGTTTGGGGTCAACGTGCTGGTGATCTGGCGGGGCGGGGTGCCGCGCCGCACGCACCTGCAAGATATGCCCCTGCAGTTGGGCGACGCTCTGGTGGTCCAGGGGCCGCTGGCCAAGCTTGAGCAGCTCCAAGACGCTTTAGAATTCACCGCTTTCCGCCCCATCTCGGAAGCCGATGTGGTGGAGGTCTACCGCGTGCACGAGCGGTTGGTGGTACTGCGTGTGCCGGACGACTCCATCGTGGCCGGCAACACCCTGGCCGAGTCGCGCCTGGGGGACGCCTTCGGGCTGACAGTGCTGGGGATCACCCGCGGCGATGTGACGCAGCTCATGCCTGGCCCCGACGAGCGACTGGAGGCCGGCGACACCCTTCTGGTGGAAGCGCGGCCGGAGGACCTGCTGGCCCTGCGCGGCCTCCAGGGGCTGGAGATGGAAGGCCAGGCCCCCTTGGACCTGCGGGACCTGGAATCGGACCAGGTGGGGCTGGCGGAGGTGGTGCTCTCACCCCATACCACCTTGGTCGGCCGCACCCTGCGGGATCTGCACTTCCGTGAGAAGTACGGCCTGAGCGTCCTGGCCATTTGGCGCGAAGGACGGGCTTACCGCTCCAACCTGCGGGACATGACCCTGCGTTTCGGCGATGCCTTGCTGCTGTATGGGCCGCGGGAGCGGTTGAGGGTGCTGGGGCAGGAGCCGGACTTCCTGGTGCTGACGGAAGAAGCGCAGGAGGCCCCGCGGTTGGACAAGGCGCCCCGCGCCCTGGCCATCATGCTGGCGGTGCTGGCGCCGGTCTTCCTGGGGTGGGTGCCGATCTCCATCGCCGCGCTGGCGGGCGCCGCGATGATGGTGCTGAGCGGCTGCATCACCATGGACGAGGCCTATCGCTTTGTGGAGTGGCGGGCCATCGTCCTCATCGCCGGCATGCTACCCTTGGGGGTGGCCATGACCCAGACCGGCACCGCCAGCTTCCTGGGGGAGGTGACGGCTGGGTTGGTGGGGCCGTTGGGTCCCCTGGCGGTGGTGGCCGGGCTCTTCCTCATGACCTCGCTCATGGCCCAGGTGATGCCGACCCACGCCGTCGCTGTGCTCATGACGCCCATTGCCCTGAACATGGCGAGCAGTCAGGCGCTCTCGCCCTACGCCTTGGGCATGGTGGTGGCTGTGGCGGCCTCGGCCAGCTTCCTGAGCCCGGTGGGGCACCCGGCCAACTTGCTGGTGATGGGACCCGGCGGCTACCGCTTCTCCGACTACACCCGAGTCGGGCTGCCGCTGACGCTGGTGGTGCTGGTGGTCACCGTGTTGGCGCTGCCGATCTTCTGGCCCTTGCAGCCTTAGGAGGTCAGGGATGCCGCCACAGATCGCCCTCACCCTGGGGGGCGTTCTGGCAGCGGTCATGCTCTTGGCACTGAGAAGCTGCGCGTTGACGTTGTCGCCCTGCTGGTTCTGCTGGCGGTGAGCCTGACCGGCCTCATCGGCTTCGACGAGGCGTTTTCGGGTTTCGCCAGTCCAGCGGTCATCACGGTTTGGGCTGTCTACATCGTCTCTGGCGTTCTCTCCGCACCGCCGTGGCCGACATCCTGGGCGAACGGATCATCCGCTTGTCCGGCACTCGGGAGCCGGTGCTGATCGGCGTGATCATGCTCACCTGCGGCGCCCTATGGGCCTTCATGAACAACATCAGGGCCACGGCGGTGCTGCTGCCGGCGGTGGCGGGCATCTCCCGCCGGGCCAAGGTGCCGTTGAGCAAGCTGTTGATCGCCTTGTCGTTCTCCTCGCTTCTGGGCGGCAACATGACCCTCATCGGCGCGCCTCCCAACGTGCTGGCCACCGTCATCGCTGTCTCCACCAGCTTCCTCACGCCGGTGGGGTGCCAGGCCAGTGTCCTCCTGCTGGGCCCTGGGGGCTACCGTTTCTCCGACTACACGCGAGTAGACGCTCTGCTGAACATCTTCATCCTGGTGGCGACGCTGGTCGCCCTGCCGCTGATCTGGCCCCTGACCTAGTGGAGGCATGCCGCAGCCGGCCCCTTGTGGTATAATGGCTCCAGACTGATTCCCTCAGGGGAGGCTCATGCAATCCGTCCCGCCAGAGGATGCCCGCCCTGGCCAGGCTTCATCTCGTTCCCCCGACCTGCTCGATGCCCTGTGGCGTTGGGGCAGCGCCCCAGCCCTGGGCCTCGCCCTGGCCGGCCTTGGTCTGCTCTTCCTCCTGGCCGCGCTGGCGGTGCCGCAGGCGCCAGCCGACGCTCAGAGCAACCCGGCCGCCTACGCCCGTTGGGTAGCCGCCCTGACGCCGGTGTGGCGGGGGTGCGTGGTATGGCTGGAGCGGCTGGGGCTGCACCGCGTCTTCGCTGGCGATCTCTTCCGCCTGTATCTCTCTGCAGTGGGGCTCCACCTGCTCTTGGGCTTGGGCGAGGGCCTGAGCCGAGCTTGGCGCGGCTGGCGTTGGGCGCGGCGAGCCGCTGCCGGCGTTGCTGCCCCCACGGGGCTGGAGGCTTCGGGGGCCGCCCCGTCGGAGCGACTCTGGTGGTGGGGGTGGGCGCGTCTGGGGCGGGCGGCGGATGGCGCTGAGGTGCGCTGGCGCATCCCCTGGGGCGCTGTGCTCTACCTGGGCTTGGGCGTCACTTTGGCCGGGTCGCTGTGGGGCGGCCGCATGGGGTGGTCGATGGATCCGTTCCCGCTGCCGCCGGAACGGCTTACCCCCTTGGCCGCCGGCCACGAG
>JAAYZY010000285.1 GCA_012514615.1 Chloroflexota bacterium
ATGAAGCTGGCCTCGGGGGTGGCGCCGGTGCCAGCCCTTCTGCAGGCCGGCGTCAACCTGGCCTTGGGCACGGACGGCGCAGCCAGCAACAACAACCTGGATCTGTGGGGGGAGATGAGCGTGGCGGCCAAGCTGCACAAGGTCTGGAGCGGCGACCCCACCGTCGCCTCGGCGCGGGAGGTGCTTTGGATGGCCACACGAGGGGGGGCGCGAGCCCTGGGCCTGACGGCGGAGCTGGGATCGCTGGAGGTGGGCAAGCGCGCCGACATCGTCTGCGTGGGGCTGGAGGCGCCCCATGGCTTCCCCTTCTACGACGCCTACTCTCACCTGGTCTATGCGGCCCGGGCGGATGACGTGCGCTTGGTGGTCATCGAAGGGCGCGTGGTCTTCGCCCATGGGCAGTGGAAGACGGTGGACCTGCCGTGTGTCTACGCACACGTACGGGAACTGGCTGAGCCTCTGGTGGGGCGCTGGCAGCGAGACGCCCGCTGGCGCAGTAGGGTGGGGCAGTGACCGACTCCTTGGTTGCAGACGATCCCCTGGCGGCCAGCGCGCGCTTGGTCTACTTTCTGAGCAAGAAGGCGCGTAAGGCTACCCGCGACTACGGGCTCATCGCCGCCGGAGACCGCATCGCCGTGGCGGTGTCCGGCGGCAAGGACAGTATGGCGTTGCTCCTGGTGCTGTGCGCCATGCAGGCGGATTGGCCTGACCGCTTTGAGTTGTGTCCGGTGCACGTGACGCCGGCGGCCGATGCCCCTTGCGGCGGCGGCGACCCGGCCCAGTTGGCCGGTTGGCTGGAGAAGCGTTTGGGCCTCCCGTTGGAGCTGGCGCCTATGGAGGCGGCTGGGCAGACCGACCGCTCACGGCCGTCGCCCTGCTTCCACTGCGCATGGAGGCGGCGCAAGGCGCTGTTCACCGCAGCGGCGCGGCTGGGCTGTGCTAAGGTTGCCATGGGGCACCACGCCGACGATGTGGCGCAGACGACGCTGATGAACCTGTTCAACCACGGCCGGCTGGAGACGATGCAACCCAAGATCGGCTTGTTCGAAGGGGAGATCACGTTGATCCGCCCGCTGTTCTTCGCCGCCGAGCGGGAGATCGTGCGGCTGGCGAGGGTGGCTGGCTTCCCGCCGGCGCCGGCTGCCTGCACGGTGGGTGCCAACGGTCACCGCGCACTGATGGCGGATGTGCTGCGGCTGGTGGAAAGGCGACAGCGGCGGGCCAAGCGGCATCTCTGGCGGGCGGTGCAGCGGGCCGACGCGGCCGACGGGCGTTAGGCGTTGAACCGGAAGTGCATCACGTCGCCGTCTTGGACCACGTAGTCGCGCCCTTCCAGGCGCAGGAGGCCTCGCTCGCGAGCCGCAGCGAAGGAGCCTGTCGCCAACAGGTCGGCGGCTCCGATCACCTCAGCTCGGATGAAGCCGCGCTGCATATCGGAGTGGACCTGCCCGGCGGCGTCCCAGGCGGTGCCGCCCCGCTGCAGCGACCAGGCGCGCACTGCTGTGGTGCCGGTGGCTGTGATGTAGCTGATGAGATCCAGTAGGCCGTAGCCGGCTACGATGAGGCGCTCCAGGCCCGACTGCTCCAGCCCCAACTCGCGGCGGTAGTCTGCGGCCTCCTCTGGCGGCCAATCGACGAGGACGGCCTCCACCTGGGCGCTTAGGATCAGGGTGGGCACACCCTGCGTCGCGGCCAAGGCCAAGACGCCCTGAGCCAGCGGTCCGCCCTCCGGCAGGTCCTCTTCCCCTACGTTGATCACGTAGAGCTTCGGCTTCAGCGTCAGCAGATCGATCCCGGCCAGCCCCTCTCGTTCGTTGGGTGGAAGCGACTGGCCCTGGTTCAGCGCAGCCCGGGCTTGCTCCAGCAAGGCGATCTCGCCCTCGAACTCCCTGGGTTTGGCTTTGGCCTGGCCGCGAACCTTCTCTAGGCGGCGGTCCAAGGTCGCCACGTCGGCCAACGCCAGCTCCATTTGCAGCGTCTCCAGGTCTTGTTGGGGGCCCACCGCGGCTTGGACGTGGGCCACATCTGGGTCGCGAAACGCCCGCAGGATGACGGCCACGGCGTGGGTGTTGCGGATGTGGCCCAGGAACTGGTTGCCCAGCCCCTCGCCGCGGTGCGCGCCTCGCACCAAGCCGGCGATGTCCACAAACTCCACTGTGGCCGGGATGACCTTCTCGGGATGGATGAGCGCGCCCACCCGCTCCAGCCGCTGGTCAGGGATGCTGGCGATGCCGATATTGGGGTCGATGGTGGTGAAGGGATAGGGGGCCACCGCGGCATGGCCTCGGGTCAGGGCGTTGAAAAGGGTGGACTTGCCCGCGTTGGGCAACCCCACAATGCCGATCTGCAGGCTCATGGTCTCTCTCCATCTGGCGCCCGGCGCAGGGGAACCGCGGCGCACCCAACGCCGATACGGGCCTACCCTGCGGGCAACGGATCTTTGGGTAGGGCAATGGTGAAAGTGCTTCCAGCTCCTGGGGCGGTCTCCAGCCACACAGTGCCCCCGTGGGCGGCCACGGCAGCGCGCACGATGCTCAGCCCAAGCCCGTTCCCGGCCGATCCTTGGGCCGCGGCCGCCCGTCCACGGAAGAACCGTTCGAAGACCCGCGGCTCCTCGTCGGCCGGGATGCCGATCCCCGTGTCGGACACATACAGCGCGACATGCTCCTCTTCGTCGCTCAGGCGCACAACGATCTGCCCTCCCGGTGGGGTGAACCGGATGGCGTTATCCAGCAAGTGGTGGATGGCGGCTTGCAGGAGCTTCTTGTCTGCCATGACCGCGGGTACGGCATGGCTGAGCTCCAACTGCAAGTGGATCTGCCGCTCGCGTGCCACGTTCTTGTGCTCTTCCACCACCTCAGACACCAGGCCTGGGAGCTGACAGAGGGCGAGCTGCAGGTCGGTGCCTGCCTCGATCGTGGCCAACTCGAACAAGCCGTCGATCACGGCGGTGATGGCGTCCACTTCCTGCACGCAGCGCTCGATGAGGTCTCGCTGCTTGGATGATAGCTCGCCCACCATGGTGGTCATAGTGATGAGGCCGCGCAGCCGTCGCAAGGGGCTCTTCAAGTCAGTGGAGAAGCCGGCGATGAAGTCGCCCTTCAGGGCGTCCAGCGTCTTAAGATCGCTCAGATCGCGACCGGCGACGATCCACCCGGCAGGGCGCTTCTGCGCCTCACCGAAAGGTATGGCTCGCAGGTACAGGGTTTCTCCCTTGGGGGTGGCGACCTCGGCGGTGAGGCGGGCGCGCGGTTCGCCCAGCCGGGTCAGGAAGCGCTGCAGCCCCTTGCTCTCCAGGGCCGGCCCCAGCGGGCTGCCCAGCTGTTCTTGCTCAGAGAAGCCAAAGGCTTCTTGGGCCGGCTGGTTGGCCGCCAACAGCTCGCCCTTGCCTGAGAGGATGAGCGCCGGCTCGAACGTGGCGTTCAGCAGCGTTTGCAGGCGGTCTTGGCGTTCTTGCAGCGCGGTCTTGAGGTACACATGATCGACCAGGAGAGAGATCTTCTTGGCCAGAGCCTGGAGGAGGCCGCGTTCCAGGTCGGCGAACGTCTTGGTATGGCGGTATTGTAGGCAGAGCATGCCCAGGTAGCGCTCGTCCACTGCCAGGGGGATGGCGGCCAGCGCCTGCACCCCGATGGCGGCCGCCTCCACAAACGGCTTGGGGGCGAAGGGTTCAGCCAACCGTTCGACGAAGAGAGGTTCCGGTGAGCCGGCCAGCTCGGCGTCGAGTTGGCGCATCCAATGGTCTGACGCGACGCTGGAACCGGCCCGCTGTTCCCTCACCACCAGCGGGCCGGTGCCAGCCACGTCTTCCAGGATGGCGGCAGCGGCGCTGGCATCGGTGCTGCGCAGGGCGGCGCGCAGCAGCTGGGCCAGGTCGCCCTGCAGGCCGACAGGCGAGAGAGGCGTGTGTGCAAGCTCGGAGAGGAGGACGAGCTGCTGGCTGCGAGCCTGCAGGCTTCGCCGCAACCGTTCCACCGCCACGGCCAGGCGGCCAACCTCGTCAGCCCCGTTGATGGCGATGCCGTCGGCAAGGTGACCTCGCGAGGCGCGGCTGGCGGCGTTGCTGAGCTGCGCCAGGGGCTGCAGGGTGCGGTGGGTCAGGGCTGGCAGGACCAGCGCGGCCATCACCGACGCCAAGGCGACGAAAGCCAGCAGCGGCAGAGAGACCGGCAAGGCGGTGGTCAACAAGGTGCTGCGCCGCACCACCGCCACCAGCTCCAAGCCGATGGCCGGCAGGGGAGTGGTCAACAGCAGGTCGCCTTCGTGGCTCAGGTGGCGCTGCACCGACCGCCCAGCGTTGCCACGAGCGGCCACGGCCGGGGTGGGTACGGCGCCGTCTTCATTGGGCGGGAAGACCCAGGCGAATTGCCCGGGAGCTCCCTGGGTCGGTCGGGCCGCGAGCGCGTCCAGGTGGGCTGCGCCGGGCAGCGGGGTGGGGAGGGCGTGCGCCAGCCAGGCGCGGCCGGGCGCAGCGGCCAGCCAGAGGCCGGCGTCGAACGCCGGGGCACCCAAGAGCAGGTAGCCGTCGCTTGTCCAGAGCCACTCGTCTGGCGACTGGATCAGGCGCAGGATCTCGCTCTGGGAGGGCGGAGAGGCGGTCCCGCCCGAGACGGGCTGCAGGCCCTCCTCCGGCTCCCACAGCCACAGGCCGGCCAGCGCTCCCCCGGGGGCGGTTCGCTGCACCAGTTCGGGGCCGCCTTGCCGCAAGGTGCTCTGCAGGGCGTCTCGGTCTCGCTCGATCTCTCGCTCCACCGTCTGAGCGATCAGCAGGAGGTCGTCGGTGACGACAGTGGTAGCTTCGTGCACGGCTGCTAAGTTGACGGCGTAGGCCCCTGCTAGGCACAGAGCCAAGATGACTGCTGTGGTGGCGACGCTGAGGTGCGTAACCAGGCTGCGGTGGTGAGGCGCCACGCGATAGGCGTGAACGGGCCGGCGCCTAGGCCACAGCAGCGGCAGAGCGATCTGCAGGGGGAACGCAGCCAGCAGAGCCGGGGCTAGCAGCCACAGGAGAACCTTGGCGCAGAGCATCCCATCCGAAAGCGGCTGGAGGGCCAGGGGGATGCTGAGGGAGCGCCAGATGGGGCTAGGCCACAGCATGAGCGACACCAACAAAGCCGCTGGGAGGGGGTGCCGCAGGATGGCGAACGTTCGGCCGCGATACGGCTGCCGCAGCAGGTAGGTGATCCCCTGGGCTGCCAGGCCGGCGCTCAGCACCGAGAGCAAGCTGTGATCGGTCTGGGCGGCGACGCCAGCACCCACCGCCAGCCCCACCAGCGTCATGGGCAGGACGCCCAGCCAAAGGGCCGAGATCACCAGGGGTACGAGGGCGGCGATAGGGTAGGGCGACCCCAAGGTGAGCTGTAACACGGGGTCCTGCGCCTCACACCAGACGCTGCCCGCCGCCCAGGCGCCAAGCGCCGCCAGGGCAACGGCCAGCAGCAGCCCCTTGGGCGTCAGAGCTGGGCGCTGGGCGCGAGCGCGCCACGCGACACCGAGGATCAGGAGGACGAACAGCAGGCAGAGCCCCGCTTCCAAGAGGTTGCCAGGCGCAGCCAGACGGAGCGCCGCCCATTCTGCAGAGAGTCGGAGCTGCATTCCTCACCCCAGAAGAATGCCCCGCGTGGGGCCAGTGTTCAGTGTAGCAACTAGACATAGTATAGCACAACTCGATGGCGAATGCAACGGATCTGTGCGGGTCATTGTTCACAGGGTGGTAGAATTGGTGTAGAATGTAGAGGACGGAGTAGAGCGGTGGCCATGGGGGGGG